>CALLYA010000463.1 GCA_937875495.1 uncultured Verrucomicrobiota bacterium | reverse complement strand
AGCAGAGCCAGGAAGACCCCTGTCCGTTTGAGAAGGCACGTGGCTTTCGGATTGTTCATCCGGGCTCAGACCCACCAGGACTGGGTGGTGTTGACCACTCGGATTTCCTAGAAATCGAGGCTGATCAAGGAGTGGTGTTTCTCCTCCTTCGTGCGCGGATTCCAAGCTTCTTTGAGGGTACTGGAGAGGAATTTTTTGCAGTTGGCGGAAGAGAAAGCGCAGACCGTGGACTTACTCAATACGCGGAATCCGGTTATGATGGTCCTCCCTATTTGAGTCAGTATGCAAACGGGAAAGGCGCAATTCTGGTTCCGGTTTTAGGAGAGGATGCTGGTACGCCTGAATTAATGACATGTACCATCCTCGTAAAGGTCGCCTTTTACGACGGGATTTTTTTGACCATCGGCGGAAATTCCGGGAATATCGACGGGGCTAGTCTGGAAGTTATGGATGCCTGGCCCGCCATGGAGTGCGACGATCAATACGACCCCACTGCGGTCGATTTCGTGCTTGATGCACCTGATTTCGTCTATGTCGAGGGCCAAGACATTCAGAACTGCTGCGATGTTGGGTTGCAATCCGGCATGTGCCTTTCTTGCTCGCACAATTTTGGAGGCGCCAATGTCAGGCTGGACCGAGGAATGGAGATTTCTTTCAACGCCGGCAGATCATGGGATAGCAGTGCGCCTGCGAAGATCGTTTTGAAGGTCGACTCCCTTGATGGCACCGTTCCCGAGCTGACCCCGGAAACCTGCTATACCGTTCGGAATGCTGGAGACCATGTTGTTCGAAATGCTGGCGATTTGAGCTTGAACCAAATGCGAACCGCAGAGGCGATTGTTCATGTTTCAGGTCCAAGCCTTTACTTCTACCCGATTACAGATACCCTTTTCTGGGAGACTCCACCATATGACCTTGATCAAATCAACCCCGCTACCATCCCTTGGCTTGTGCGCTGGACCCTTGGAACGGATTCCAACAACAATGGGATAATTCTCACCCGTGCCACCAGCACGAACCCTCTGGGCAGTGTTGAAGGCTCAACCGACATCACCACAATCGAGTACCGGATCATCTACGATCCTCTCACTCAAGATTGGTCGCTGATTACGGACTACGGTACCACTCAAGCACACGAAACAACCCAGGTCACCACAAAAGTCGGCCTTTACCGCGTTGTCACCGACTTCAAAGAGTATCCCAATGATCCCAACTTGCCCGACGTCTCAGTCACCGAGCGAACCTACCGAGCCTACCCCTGGGGCGAGGAGCTGGTCAAGGAGGTGCTTGATCCATCGGGTGTCGCCCGAACCACAACATGGGAGTACCACATCAGCGGTACCGGCTTCGGTTCACTCAAAAAGGTCACTTACCCGGATGGTATGTGGGCAGCATACGGCTATTTGCCCGAGGACGGCGGTCGCCTCAGCACCAAAACCACGCCCTGGACTGATGGCCATTTGCACCAGATCGTCGAGTACGACTATGGCCCACACACGACCAACGACGTGGTTAAGGCGGATGATTTCCGCCCACGCACAATTGTAACCCGGATCGGCGGGGGTGCCGTCAATGCAACGATGGTCGAATACAGGGCGGATACCAAGACTAAGACCGAGCAGCGAAGCCCCAACCCACAGAATCCAGCGTGGAATGATCCGGTCAATGAAGTCTCCGTCTGGACCTATCATTCTCCCCTCTCGCAGATTGGAGGAAAGGAGCAAGTCAAATCCCACCTCCGTCCGGATGGCCATTTCACGTTCATCGACCTCAAAGGGGGTGAAATTGAAGACCTTGTCAGCAGTGCACTCTATCCAGGCCTGAATGCGACGCAGATTGGGGTCTGCCGAATGACCTTTACCGGAACTGACCCAACAGTTACCAACAAGGATATTTTCCTGTATAAGGACAAGAGTACAGTTGAGGTCAGGGTCGAAACCATGAGCGGTATGGAGTTGGTTCAGGAGTTGTATGTCTTTACCGGTACCAACCGCAATTATACCGCCGGCGATTTTAATCCTGCAGTTGCAAGTTCCCTTTTCTCGCGTATGAGTTGGGTTCGGACTACCTACGACGGGCTTGGTCGTTGGATCACGAAAACCTATGATGACTGTAGCTCCGAGACACAGACCTGGGTGGCCGATTCAAGTTGCTGCAATGGAAAAGACCATGTGGACCGGAATGGAGTTGAAACTGAGTACCGTTATGATGTCCATGGAAATCTAATTTCTCAGACGCGGCAAGCAATTCCGCAAATTAGCCAAGGAGAGGTGACCTATCCTGCCATTCCCGCTTTGGTAAAATCCTTCGTTTATGACGAGGCAGGAAGGCAGATCGAACAAGTCGAAGACGATGGCACCAACTCCCTGATAACGACCTGGGTATACAATGGAGCTGGCGAGCTCGTTTCAGTCACCAATCCCGCTGGAGGGACTGTTTTCTATGGGTATGGAATAGATTCATGGGGGCGGAGATACGAGGAGCAAACCCTGCTGGATGGTGGGAGTATTCGAACAACTTTCTATCTTGATGGCCAAATGGCATCTGAAACCGGTTCCGCCACGCTCGATCGCTATTGGGAACATGGGGTGACTTCGGAAACCAGCCAGGCTTTTGTCAGAGAAGTCCGAGGCTCGACAGATTCCTCCGATACAACCCTGACTTACTATGATGCAATGGGTCGACCCATTCGCAAAGAGGCTCCGAGCTTCGGTGGCGGAAATCCTACGGTTGAAGAATACCAATATGATTCCATGGGCAGGCTTATTTGCGTTTCACGGAGTGGCTATGCCGAGCGATATTTCACATATGACGATATGGGGAATAGATTATTGGAGGGAACGGACCTTGATGGGATAGCGGGTATTCAAGCCTATTCTGCCCATGATCAAGTGAGTATAACAAATTGGGGCTACAGGTCACTAAGCCGGAGTCTTGATGGTCAGACGGATGTCGGCTGGTTTTACTATACGGAGATTTCAGGATTCTTTTCACCAGGTTATTCAACCAGCCAGCTGCTACTCAAAACGTATGACCGGGTTTCTCTTGCGGGTGACTTTCTGCCGACCTCGCGAAAACTCAAGGGGCGTGTAGAATCAACTGTGGATGGAGTTACGGAAAAAATCATCCTCAATAATCCGGCTCAAATCTGGACTTCAGAACGAACCGAACAAATCGGCACCACTCAGTTTGAAGAAAGAGGCTTTCGCGCTGACCTCCTTCACATTCAGGTTTCTCAGACCAGTCCAGAGATCAGGTTTGAGTACGATGGCCATGGTCGTGCGCGCTTCCAACTCCAAATTGCTTCTCCTGTTAATTGCATAACTGGCATAACCGAAACGGTCTACCTGAGTAATTCTCCCCATATTTCATTGCAGCGGGAGGGACTTGACTCCGAGAGAACGCCCAGTAGTGCACTCAGTCAGGTAAGCTACACTTACGATGATGTTGGGAGGGTAATCGAAGCCGTCAACATGAACGGGACTCGCATCAAAACCGAGTACAATGCAAGAGGGAATAAATTGAGAACTTGGGGAGATGCTGCCCAACCTGTTAGCTACCATTATGATGAATGGGGGCGTATTGTCTCCATGAAAACCTATCGGGGCGGTTCCAATTGGAATGCGGCCACCTGGGCGCAGATCTCTACCGGTGACGCCGATGAGACGACTTGGACCTATGATGAAGCGACAGGGCTGCTTGTCCAGAAGGTCGATTCCGACTTGGAGGGTTATACGCTCGAATATTTCCCGAATGGTCAGTTAAAGAAACGCACCTGGGCTCGCGGCGCTTGGGTTGAGTATGACTACCATGGAGCGTATTACGGAGACGTGTCTGGAACACCCAATTCTGGATTGCTTGCAGCCAAGCGATTTTCAGGCACTACGCTGGAGGAGACCTATCAATACCAGGCTCGAACAGATCTCCTGCAGGAGATTGTCGACCAGGCTGGCAAGCGTACATTTGCCTTTGACCCAAGCCGGGGTATGCTCCTCAGCAAAGAAACAATTCAAGGGGGCGGCCTTTTTTCCAAACAGCTTGAATTGATCCCGACATACCTCGCCAACAACAGGATTGGAGGAGTGGATATACGCCAGGACGGAATATCCTCTCCCCCCTTGTACGCAGTCGACTATTATTACCATCTCGGATCCGCCGTTACCCCGAGGCTTCAAAAGGTTCTGATGAACGGCAATCCCAGCACCAGTTTCACATACAGCTACCT
>CALLYA010000462.1 GCA_937875495.1 uncultured Verrucomicrobiota bacterium | reverse complement strand
GGTCTCCGAATCCGGATGGGGAGGTATCCCGCAGAGATCGCAGAGGACGCAGAGGTGTTTTGGGAGGGGGGGAAGAGACTTACATCGGAGCCGTTTTCAACAACTGCCTTGGTCTACCGAATCGGTATAACTGAAAATAACCCAAAAAAAGTAGGCCGCAGAGCATGGAACCTACCCACCCCGATAGGTTGGTCGAACACGCCACCGCGCCCCTGCGCCTCTGCGCGAGAATCTCCGGATCCGGATGGGAAACCCAGGCTGCCCCTTTCAGACGACCTCAAGACAGCCAGACCGTCCCGGCCCGGTCGGTATGGGGCGGAGACCAGTTCTGTCATTGCAGCGCCTCTGTGCGCCACAGCTCTGCCGCACCCGGATGACTCGGGTGGAGTTGCTCCGCGGTCTCAAAAATCTCTGCGGACCCATTTTCGCCCGGGCCGCCCTCCAGTCCCAGCGGATCAGTCGGGTCTACGTCGAGCCGCGGCCAGACGAGTTCTCCCGCGGTCTGGGCTGCCTCCCCGTGAAAGGCGCCGAGTCGCGGGCTGTGGCAATCGAGCCAGAGCGTCAGCGTGCGAAAATCGGAATCGGACATCTCACCCGCCTTCCACGCCGCGTGTGCCTCCCGGCCGAGGATCGATGCGCGCGCACCGTACAAACCCGGGATCGTTCTCGACCCGCCGCCCCCCGGGCGATCGATGTTGCCCAGGAACCCGCCGGCCAGGTGAAACGCGAACGGCTCCAAGGCGGCATGCTCCAACTCCTCCAGTTCCGCCAGACACGGAAGCGCATTGCGCTCCAATATCGGCCGAATATGCCGGGCATACGCGATCGGTTCCCGCCCCATCGGCTCAGGGATCAAATCCGAAGGCGACCGACGCAACGCCATGGGAAAGACTGCCGGCATGAGGGGTGACCGGTTCTGCGGTTCATGACAGCCCGCGCACGAAAGCTCCTCGCCCCTGTGCACAAACGCCACCGAACGCATCGCGTGTACTGCCCTGAAATCTTCGTCCAATAACTGAAATATCAGCTCTTTGTTCGGCGGGGCAAAGAAACTGACCGAGCCGTCTTGCTCCACCGGCGCGATCCCGAGGCTCATGCGGGGCGTGTTCTCATCGCCATACCCGATCCGGGGAAGATCCATCTCCGGATCCTCCTTCAAAAAATTCTGCACCACCCGCAACCACCGGATTACGCTCCCCTCCGGCAGCGGAATATCGGTATCATACACATTCATCACACTGATGCGTGCGGGTTCCCCACCACCCTCCTCCGCTCGATTCGGCCACGCCCGGCTCCGGTCAGGCACGATCGGTGGCGTCGGTCGCGGAGCAAGCGGGATCGGTTCGCAGAGGCGGAATGCCGGGTCGTCCTTGGCGCGCGGCACCTCTGTTCGCCCCAGGACCAGCACCTCATTGCCAAAACGGTCCAAAACCACCAGGTCCTCCCAAGAGGTGCAAAGGAAGAGATCCTCAGACAGCGCCCAGGGCGTCCCGTATTGATAATTGCTCCGACCCGCGCACTCACTCTCGGGAAACGGTTGGTACGGGGTCACACGCGCCATCTGGTCCATGCCATTGCCCGAATCCGAACCTCCCAGATCGATCACGCCGATCGCGCCATACTGCTCCCCATGATGCGGGGCGACCGTGCATACATATTTCCGGCTCCCCGGGATCGCGCGGATCCCCATCTCCGACATGATCGTGCGCCGCGGCCCCACACGATAGCGCTCGTCCGCCTCCGGATGCGTCGACCATGGATAGGGGTAGTTCCCGTGCGGACTGCGCGGATTGCAGCCGTCCGCCTCGCTCACCCAAAACGTCGAGCCGAGACAGTCCTCCCGGTCGGTGTAGTCCCAACGCGCATACACCAACCTGCCGTCATGATCGATCGACGGATTCCACTCGCTGGTCTCGTAAAAACTGATCGGATGGATGCCGCTCCCATCGGCTCGCATCCGGTGCAACACATACGTCGGCACCGGCAGATTGTGGAAACATCGTATGTACCCCCCGCGACGCTCGCTCACAAACACCACGTCCCCAGCGGGCGTCCAGCAAGGATCGAAATCGTTGAACGCGCCCGAAGTCAGCTGATGCAACCCGCCCGAACCGAGCTCCAGCCTGAAGAGCTTCCACGTGGTCGCCTCGGTCCAGGTCCATGAATTCGAATCCGCGAAGTTGTGCGCAAAGAGCAACGATCGCCCGTCATAGGAAAGATCCGGCGTGTGCACCGATCCGCCCAAATACTCCCCGCGAAGCGGTCCCGACTGAACCGGCATCTCCCGCAGCGGCTCCACCAGCCGCGGCTGCCGCTTCCAGTCGGAAACCAGCCACAACCCGCCGCCCGGTTTCGTGATAAACCCAAAGTGCTGTGTCGCAAAGTGCCCCCCGAGATCGTCACCATTGCCCCGACAGGTCCACCGGGTGCCGGCCCATGTCCCGCGACTGATGCAGACCAACCGCTCGAAATCGAGCAGCGGATCACTCAACATCAACTCCCTGCGCACGGCGCAACCCGCGTAGTAGAGCCCCTCTCGCACCGCCCACGGCTGACCCCGGCTGACCGTGTCCGCACGCTCTAACCGCTCCAGATCTGCCGCAACCCCGGCAGGAATCGATTCCACCCCGCCCAATGCCGACCGGTGCTCAAGCAGGGTACGGGTCCGGCGCAAGAGCGTTCCGATCGCATCATGATCCTCAGACCGAAACAGGCTCCGCTCATCGTAGACCCGACCCTCCGGCCGATGCATCTGCGGGTTCCACAAAAAGACACGCGCGGGGTCGGACCACGTTCGCCAGTGCGCAAGCAGTGCCGGGCGCGACCGCCAGGCAGCCTCCACCGGCGTGGTCAGACCAAGTCGCTGCACCGTTTCAGCCAGCAACAGCGCGATTCGATCGAGGTCAGCAGCATCCGCCTGCGGCGTGAATCGCGGCGATATCTGTGCCTCAACCACCGGCTGCGGCCGCTCCGCCCAAACCACCGCACGCTCCCTGACAATCATATCCGCAAGGCTTCCCCCGCCGTTGTCCTCAAAGGGGAACCTGGCCACCAGCCGACCGGTCGAGCCGCATGCACCAGTCGACTCCAACGCGGACCCACGTCCGATCCAGACATCGTCCATCGCCGCCGCGGCACCGAGTCCGCCCTCGACCAACCGCCCAAAAGCCATCCCCTCCCTCAGCCCCGCCAGCTCCGCCGGGCGACGCACCGGCTCGTCCGCAACCACCTCCCCATCCACCGCGACCCGGACCCGCTCCGGCGTCATCGCAACCTGGATGGCACGCCAGGCTCCATCGCTCAAATCAACACCGGTGCGGACGTGATCCGGTTGCATGCCGGGCGCATACAGCGTCAGACGCCCGCCCTCAGAGAAAATTTCCCAGTGCGCCGGAGAAGCCTTGGTCTCGCTGGCTACGAAGATGCTGTAGCCCGCTGCGGAAAAGAGCCTGACCCGAAACCCAACCGTCAACGGCCATCGGGCGAGCTCCACATCGTGTTCGAGCAGGAGCCCGCCATCCCGCGTATCCAGTGCGAGCCCGACTTCATCGGGACCAGGCAGGGTCGATTGCCCCAAGCCCGATGCGGAACCGAACAGTCCGAGCCCAAGTGCGATGAGATGAAGGATCCATGCGTGGGTGTTCATAGGCGGATCAGAAAGGTTTGTGCAATGCTCCCTCGGATTCGTATGCAGCCGACCGGAATGCTCGAGCGCGATCCGGCAGAAGCTTTCTAGCATGAGCCCGTCCGAAAAGGTAGCCGCATTCTCAACCTGACCCCCCCATCCGGACCCGGAAAGCCTCCCGCAGAGGGCGCGGTGACGTTTTCGAC
>CALLYA010000461.1 GCA_937875495.1 uncultured Verrucomicrobiota bacterium | reverse complement strand
CTCGAGGAACTTCTAGTTCCAGTTTGACAGACCACATGCCGGTGACCTCTGTGGCAGGACTTTTCTCGCCAGAGGCTGTCCCCAAAGTTCAATGGCGAAGCAAGATCGGGGTCGGGGTCGGTATCGGTCTCGGTATCGAACTGGTGCGGAATGGGATTCGGACACGAAAAACCGGGTATTGTTGCGGTGCTGGCACAACTCGGCAGCGAGGTTTGAGCGGTCCATGAGGGCGGGGTGCCATAACGGGCGGGGGTGCGATCCCGATTTCGATTCCGAAATTTCGATTTCGACAATGATCTGGCTGATCGGGATCCATTGTGTGGAGGCGACGTCTGAAGGATCGCGCATTTTCGGACGGGTGATGGGTCGATTGACCGTGAACCGAGAAATCTGGTATAGGTTGACCATCGGTGCGAGCCGGTGGGATACGAAAGAATGACGCATGAGGAGCGTTCTTCTTGCAAGAGACCGTCCGCGGTGAAGGGTCTGGGCCTTTCTGCAGACCTCCGCGGAGGAAGGCAATATCAAGGGGGTTGGAATGAAGAAGCTTTGGGCTTCAGCGATTATGATGGCTTGCGCGATGAGCCTGAGCGCGCAGGTGATCATCACCGACCGGGACATGTTCAACGAACCCGGACTCTATTGGCGTGGATATGCAACGGGCGGGGGATACCAAGTATCCGGCCTCATTGGAGACCCAGGAGGTCCACATCTGTGGGATTTCACCAATGTTCAGTGGACGAATGAGTTTCGGTTTGACTATCTGGACCCCAGTGAGGTCGACCATGCGGTTTCCTTTCCTGGCGCCACTGTTGTGGAACGAAAGACAGATATGGCATCAGGACGCCAGGATTTTCTTTTTTTTGAACAGGTTCCGAGCGTTGGAAGAAAAAACTATGGTGTTTACACAGAAGGATCTCTCCTCACTCCAGAGTGGGTGTTTTCGGTTCCGACCATCGATTTTCCTGCCCAGATTCGTTTTGGTGATTCATGGACCACTGCAACCGTATTCCCTGCCCTATTCCAGCCCTTCCCTGATTTTCCGGCAACCTGCGAATTGATTGAGCGTTTTGAGGTAGATGCCTATGGGCTAATCGATTTGCCTGGGGTGGGATTTGGAGACACCCTCCGAGTTAATTGCCTAACCGAATACAATTATGAGATCGACTTGGGTGAAGGTCCTCAGAGCGCTGGAACCTTCTTCTCAAGAACCTATTACTTCTTGCGGCCAAGCCTCGGAATTGCGGCTCAAATCACTTCTGGGCTCAATGAGGGAAGCCCACCCTCAAACAATTTTTTCGACGTAACAGAATTTGTTGCCCTCTTCGAGACCAACAAGGAGCCGGCGGCGCCCTGCGATGTGCCATTTCCGGTCACGGATTTGCGTCTCTCCTTTAGTACGGGGACGGCGTTGCTGAAGTGGACGCTGGCGGAGTGCGCGAATTCGTATCGCGTGGAGTACGCGACGCAGCCGGGACCGAATGCGGTCTGGACGGAGCTGGGCGTCACCACCGGCAACTTTTATCAGGACAAACCCGGCTCAGCGGTGGAATCAAGGTTTTATCGTGTGATTTCCCTGCCATAGCAGGTCACTGGTGAGCCGTTCAAATAAAGGAGGGAACCATGGAATGGCCCAATGCGCGGCGGTTACGCCATTGTACAGCCATGAATTCGCCGAAGCGGCGGAGGTCCGGTTTCACCCTGATCGAGCTGTTGGTGGTGATTGCGATCATCGGGATCCTTGCTGCGATGCTGATGGCCGCGCTGGGCCGCGCGCAAGGGGCGGGCAGGTCGGCGAACTGCACGAACAACCTGCGGCAGCTCGGCATCGGGTTGAACCTGTTCACCACCGACCACGGCTATTACCCCGTATTCAACGTGGACCCCATGGTCAGCTACGAGAACGAGTTTCTCTACGAGAAGCTCTATCCCTATACGCATGCGAAGTGGACGGACAAGCTCTATCGCTGTGGCGATTACAAGGGGTACACGATCGAGGGGAACGATCGTGCGGTCCCTCTGGGCAGCTACGGCTACAACGCGAACGGACTCTCCTTTGATCCGAGCAACCTCGGCCTGGGCGGGATCTTTTCGAAGCTCAACCTGGAGGGCGACTTCTCGGATCAACATGCGGGCGTGCGAATCACCGATGCGATGGTGAAGGCGCCGAGCGAGATGATCGCGATGGGGGACGCGGTACTGCTCTACATCAATGGCGGCATCCTCTCCATCCTCTACGACTTCGAGGGTACGGAGAACATGTGCGGGATGAGTCTGTTGAACATGAACTACCAGCGCATGCTGGAGGCCTCGTCCTTCCCCAAGAGCTCGGCGATCATCAATGCGGTCAAGGCGCGGCATGCCGGGCGTTACAACACGCTCTTTTGCGACGGCCACGTCGAGAGTATTGCGCGGGAGAGTCTGTTCGGCGAGACCGATGACGAATTGAGTCGCTGGAACAACGACCATCGTCCGCACCGCGAGCATCTCGAGAACTACTGATCTGTCTGGACATTTCCAGGCCTACTGTCTGAAGGTATGGACCGGTATCGAACCGCGGCCGGGGTGGATTGGGCGATGCAACCTGCTCAATCCTCCCGTCCCTGCTTCACGCGGGGAGGCGGTCCATGGATTGAAATCAGGCACTTTTAGGACCTAGGAAGGGTTGAGAAGATGGTAGTACGTTTAATGACCAGGCTTGGAAGGTGCTGCATGACGGTCGGTCTGCTCCTGGGCATTTACGGCTTGGTGCAGGTCGCCGGTGCCGAGCCTTACGACGCTTCAGCGATCCCGTTGACGGCGAATTGGATCTGGAAGGCGCGCACGGATTACAAGGGCTACAACGACACGATCGTGGCTCGGCGTAGCTTCACGGCGCCTGAGGTGAGCCGGGCTTGGATGCGGATCACGGCGGACTCGACGTACCGCCTGGAGATCAACGGCGAGTGGGTGAATGACGGTCCGTGCCGCAGCTGGCCGGCGCACTATCAATATGACGTATTGGATGTGACCTCGTATCTCCGGCCGGGCCGCAATGTGATGCGGATCACGGCCAAGTTCTTCGGGATCGGCACGTTCCATCAGATCCCGCAGCAGGCGGGGCTATTGGCACAGCTTGACATCTACCCGACCGAGGGCGCGCCGGTATCGGTCATCACGGACTCGGAGTGGCAGGTAGCCGACGCCTCGGCGTGGGTTGCGAACAATCCGAAGCAGAGCGTGCAGATGGGTCCGTTCGAGGTTTACGATGCCCGTTTGCAGCAGCGGCGTCCGGAATACGAGGCTGCGGTGGTCCTATTCGACACGGAGGGCGGGCCATGGCAGGGGCTGAATCCGCGGGACTGTCCATTGCTGTCGCGTGAGCCGTTTGCGTTTCGCAGGTTCGAGGGTGCCAGCGTGGTGGCGGATGAATGGCTTGGGTATGTCTTTCCGACCGCGCAGATGCTCTATCCCGGAGTGGTGGTCAAGGCGAACAACCACAATTCGATGGCGAGTGGGCTGGCCACGGTGATCGACTGTCCTGCGCCGATGGTGTTGGAGATCGAGGCCGACGGGCAGGTGGTGATGATGGACGGCGCGACGAGCCAGGGCAACCGGTTCGAGCTGAGTGCCGGTCGGCACTTCCTCTTTTCGGCGCTTCGGAATTACTTCGGCCATTGGAACTCCGACACGCGCCTGCGATTCAAGCAGACGCAGGGGTTTTCGTTGGTCCATCCCTTCGATCCCGAGGCGGTTTCCCCGTGGTGTTTCGTGCCGATCGAGGATGGGCGGTTGTTGCTGAGCGATGTCGAGTATGCCCTGATGGACGGCGCGGAGCGCGCTGCGGTTCAGGGGCGGATCGATGCCGGCATCCAAGAGGCGCTTGAGCAGGTCAAGGACCTGGCGAGTTTCCGGTCATATTTTGGGGAGGCGATTCAGACGGTCGAGCCGGCGGACGATATTCATCAGCAGTTCGCGCATCGGTCGGTGGTGGCGGATGCCGAGGCACTGGTGGACAACCCCGGCGGGCTGATGTACGACCATGCCGCCGCAACGGTGGTGCGACCGAGTGCGGAGGGCGACATAGAGCTCGTCTACGACCTGGGCGAGCAGAATTGTGGGTACTACCAGTTTGATCTGGTGGCCGAGGAGGGGCTGGTGCTTGATCTGTTTGGCGTGGAGTACATCACGCCGGCGGGCAGGGTTCAGCATACGGAACGGTATCGCAATGGGATGCGGTATATCTGCAAGGAGGGCGTAAACCGGTTTACGTCGTTGATGCGTAGGTCGCAGCGGTACCTCTTCATCACGCTTCGCAACCAGACGCGGCCCGTGGAGATTCGCAATCTGAGGCTGGTGGAATCGACCTATCCGGTGGAAGAGGTCGGCTCGTTTGCGTGTAGTGACGAGCGGTTGAGCAGCATCTGGGAGATATCGGCCCGCACGCTGAAGCTCTGCATGGAGGATTCCTATACTGACTGCCCGCTCTATGAACAGACGCTCTGGGTCGGTGACGCGCGCAACGAATCGGTCTTCGGATACACGGCGTTTGGCGCCGACGATCTGGCGAAGCGCTGCATCATGCTGGCGGGTCAGTCGCTCGAACAGTTCCCGATCGTGTTATGCCAGGTGCCGTCGACCTGGGAGACCTTACTCCCTGCCTGGAGCTTTATGTGGGGGATCTCTGTGTGGGACAACTATCAGTACAGCGGTGATCGGGAGTTCCTGCAGCGGGTCTGGCCCATGGTGATAAAGAACCTCGAGGGCGCGGCCCAGTACGTCGATGAGCGCGGGCTTTTCAGCGGTCCTTTCTGGAACATGTTCGACTGGAGCGGCAGCGATCAGGGGCACAACACAGTGCTGCACAACAGCATGTTCGTGGTCGGCGCGATCGATGCCGCGATTCAATGTGCGGAGGTATTGGAGGATCGCGATCGGATCGACTGGCTGTGGACGTACCGGACCAAGACGGTTGCAGCGATCAATGCCCTGTGGGATGAGCAGAAGGGCGCCTATCCGGACAGCGTGCACGGCGACGGGAAGATCAGTGACAAGACCTCGATCCACACGAGCTTTCTCTCCCTGCTGTATGATGTCGTCGAGGAGGAGAACCGTGGGCAGGTGATCGAGAACATGCTGAACCCGCCGTCGGAGATGGTGAAGGTCGGTTCCCCGTTTGCCATCATGTATCTCTATGAGGCATTGGAGAAGGCCGGCCACCCCGATCAGATCGTGGCGAACATCTACGAGAGCTATCTCCCGATGCTGGAGCATGGCGCGACGACGGTGTGGGAGAGCTTCTCGACCGGCACGACCGGCTCCGGCGGCTTCCCGACCCGCAGTCATACGCACGCGTGGTCCTCTGCCCCGATCCACTTCCTCAACCGCATCGTCCTCGGTATTTTGCCCCAGGACCCGGGCGGTCGCACGGTTGTGATCAGTCCGCGTCTGAACGAACTGCACTGGGCCAGCGGCGCGACGGCGACGATCCACGGGCCGGTGAGGACGGCATGGGCGGTGGATGGCAAGACGCTGCGTATCGACGCGAGCGGACCCGAAGGAACGCGCCTGGAGTATCTCCCGAACGAGACGCATGCCGGATTGGATGTGGTCTTCAACGGCCAGTCGTTGAAGTAATCCGTCTGTGCCGCACGTCCGGGCGAGAATAGAACGGCGGGGGATCGGTCGAACCGATCCCCCGCCGTCGAAATCGAAATCGGGATCGGGATCGAGGGAATCGAGGGAATCGAGTTAATCGA
>CALLYA010000460.1 GCA_937875495.1 uncultured Verrucomicrobiota bacterium | reverse complement strand
ACCGTATTATTGCGGTGTTGACACAACTCGGCAGTGAAGTTTGAGCGGGCCATGAGGGCCAGGTGCCAACCAGAACAGGAATCGATTCCGACCCCGATCCCGACCCCGATTCAGACAATGATCTGACGGATCGGCAACCATTGCCCGGAGGCGACGCATGATGGAACGCGCCTTTTCGAATACCCTCGAACTCATCCCCACCAGTCGCTGTCATCAACCGTCGTCTTGAAATCGGCCTCCACCCGCTCCGGCAGCTCCTCGTGTGCCACCGCTTCCACATCCTTGGGCGAAGGCTTTCCAACAAAGACCAAGCTCCCCATCGGGCACCTGTCCAAGACCGGCTGGAAGTCGACCGCCTTGGGGTTGTACCGGTCGTAATCCAGGCTCGGCAGGTTGGCTTCCACCTTGAAGAGGTCGTTCGTGCGCTGACACGCCTTGCAGCCGATGCAGCCGACCTTGCAGACATCCTTCACCGCCTTGCCGAAGTCCTTGTTCGAACACTTCACGACCAGGATCCGGTCGGCCTTGAACGGGACACGCGTGATGATGTTGCGCGGGCAGATCTCCACGCATGCGCCGCAACCGGTGCATTTCTCGTAATCGATCGTCGCCAGCCCGTCGATCACATGAATCGCGTCATACTCGCAGACCGACGCGCAGTCACCAAACCCAAGACACCCGTACGTACAGCCCTGTACCCCCGTCACCAGGTTCGCAGCCCGGCAGGTGCGCTCGCCGCGGTATTCATGTCGCCCCAAACGGTCCTTGTAAGTCGCCGCACAGTGGACGACCGGACGGTAGGGCCACGATTCCTCGACCTCCACCCCCATGATCGTCGCAATCGCATCCGCACAACTCGCTCCGCCCGGGGCACACTTGTTGACCGGCGCACCCGCCAAGACAATCGCCTCGGCGTACTCACCACAGCCGACATATCCACAGCCGCCGCAATTGGCGCCCGGCAGCACTTTCGTGATGGCCGTGATCTTGGGGTCGACCTCCACATGGAAGGCCTCATTCGCCCAGCCCAACATGTAGCCCATCCCAATCGCCAGGATGCACATGGTCGAAGCGGCCAGGCCGACAGTGATCCAGAACATGGTCCAATCCTCTGATGATGAATGGTCACCGCCGGGCCCGCCCGACAGTCACCGGGTTTGCAAATTCTCTATTGGAACAGGGCCGCGAGCCCGCGGTCCACACCCGAAAAGCCCAGAAACGCCAACGCCAAAATCCCCGCCGTAATCAACGTGATGGCAGGTCCCCGCAACGCCTTCGGGACATCGCACTGGTCGAGTTCCTCCCGAATCCCGGCCATCATCACGATGGCCAGCGTGAACCCGAGCCCGCCGAAGATGGCGAGCACCAAAGCCTTGTCGAGCCCCCAGACCTGGGACGGATCCGATGCGCCGGAGACATGCTTCATGATCTCCAGACAGGCGAATAGGATCGCACAGTTGGTCGTGATCAGCGGGAGGAAGACGCCGAACGATTTGTAGAGCGCAGGGAAAAACTTCCGCACATACATCTCCACCAGCTGAACCGAGGACGCGATCACGAAGATGTAGACGATGTAGTTCAGGATGCTCAGGTCCGGAACCAGCTCCGAATCGGGCCGCAGCACATGCCAGATCCAGCTCGTCACCGGCGCACCCGCCCGTAGGATGAAATAGGTAAACGTCCAGCTCAGAAACGCCGCAATCGAGATCACAAACGTGACGGCACAACCCATGCCAAACGCCATATCCACCCGCCGGGACACCCCGATGAAGGGGCAGATGCCGACGAAGTAGTGCAGCACGAAATTGTTGATCAGGGCGGCCCCGATCGCGATGAGAATGAGGGATCCAATGGTTTCCATGATGAGCACACCTCGCGCTTACGCCGCCGTCGGTTTCGCCTTCCGCCCCTGCGTCCACAGTGCCGTGAGCCAGTTGACCAGCCCAAGCAGCAAGCCCAGAGTGATGAACGCCCCCGGAGGCAGCACCATCAACACCCAGTTCGGAAACCCGGCCGGCATCACCGCTATGCCGAACCAGGTGCCGGCACCCAAGACCTCCCGCACCGTAGCAATACTCGCCAGTGCCAGCGTGAAGCCGAGCGATTGGCCGACCGCGTCCGCCGCCGCAATGTGCACCGCCTGGCTGCTCGCACATACCTCACACCGGCAGACGATGATGCAGTTGACGATGATCAGCGGGATGTACGGCCCCAGCTGCTTGCTCATGTCGTACATGTACGCCGCCAGTACGCGGTCCGCGATCGTCACAAACGTCGCGATCGTCAACGTGTAGACCAGGATCCGTAAATGCGGCTTGAGCAGGTTGCGGATCAAACTCACCACGATGTTCGCACAGATCAACACAAACGCCGTCGCGCCCGCCATCGTCATCGCACTCTGCATCCCGTTGGTGACCGCCAGGGTCGGACACATCCCCAGCAGCTGGCGATAGGTCGGATTCTCCGGCAGGATGCCGTTGATAAACCGCTCCAATGCAGTTGGTTGGTCATTTACCATGGCTCTGGTCAACTCCCCGAAGCCTTTGCAAGGGCTTCCTTCAACGATGCGACCGCACCGTTCACAATGTCCTTCACACTCTCCGATGAAATCGTCGCGCCGGTCAGCGCTTCGACATGATGCGGAATCGATGACTCCGCCGAGGAAAGCTCCAGCGGCTTCGAAGTCGGCTTCCCACGGAACTGATCCCGCCAGCCCGCCTCCGCAATCCGATTGCCCAACCCCGGCGTCTCCTTCTGATCCAATACGTAAATCCCCGTGATCGTCTCCAACGCGGCATCGAGTCCGACCAGCATCTCAATCTTGTCGGCAAACCCCTGGCCGGAAGCCGGGAGTACCCAGCCCATCAGATTGCCGTCCGCATCCAAAGCGCGGAACACCAACTGCCCATTCACCCGCTCCTGCTCCCCCGTCTCGGATCCAGGCACCAGGTTCGGTATCTGCAAGAGTGTCTCCGATAGCTTGTTGCGGGCAATGATCGGCTCCAACGCCATCTGCACCGCCGCCAGCCCGGAGCCGAACAGCAGCGCTAATACCAGGATCAGCCACGCCTGTCCCAGATACCCGCCACCCTTCCGCCGGATCTCGGGCGCAGCTTTCGTTTGCTCATTCATCTGTACACCATCCTCCTGCTGCTCATTGCGCACGCACCGGGACCGGACCGCCCACAGGGATCGGTATCGCCCACCGATTGATCAGTGGGACCACACCATTCATCAGTAGGACCGCAAACATCGTCCCCTCCGGATACCCGCTGAAGACCCGGATCAGCATGATGATCAGCCCGATGCTGACCCCGTAGATCCACTTGCCGCGGCGCGTCACAGGACTGGTCACCGGGTCGGTCGCAATAAAAAACGCACCGAACATGGTCGGTCCACCGAAGAGGTGATGCAGGACCGTGAACGTCGAGTCGGGATTGAGCAGGTTCTGAATCCCGCCCAGGATAAAGATCGTGCCGAGGATGCCGACCGGGATCTCATACGACGCACTCCGCCGCACACAGAGATACCCACCGCCGATCAGCGCAGCCAGGGTGCTCACCTCCCCGAGCGATCCGTTGACGGTCCCCAGAAAGAGCGGCCAGAGCGGCGTGGCCGACGAGCGCGCCACCGACATCGGCGTCGCCTGCGTCACGATCTTGAGCGTGCCGTCCGGATCGAGATAGGCCGCCGCGCCCATCGCCGCCGGGAACGAGATCATGACAAACGCACGCCCGACCATCGCCGGATTGAAGATGTTCTGGCCCAGACCACCGTACACGATCTTGCCGATCCCAATCGCCACCCCGGAAGCGATCACGCCGATGTACCAGGGCGCACTCCACGGCATCGAAAGCCCCAGGATGACCCCGGTCACCGTCGCCGACATGTCCCACAACGGACTCGGCTTCCCGCGCCAGGCCGAGAAAAGCGCCTCGAACGCGATGCAGGAGACCGTGCAGATCCCGAGCTGCAGGATCGCGAACCAGCGGAAGATCACGATCGCAAACACCAGGATCGGTAGGAGCCCGATCAGGACGTCGATCATCATCCGCTGGGTCGTCAGCCGCGAATTGCTCAGGTGCGGGGAGGAGCCTACGTGGAGGAAGGCGGTCGAACCCTTCGGCGCTTCCTCGTTGTCTTGCTTTGGTTTATCCACCATGGATGCACTCTTTAATCCATCGGTCATTCGGCCGTTTCACCGGCCTCACGATTTGCGTTTGATCAGTTGAACCTTTCCACTGCGTATCAATTGAACCAGGGGGATGCTCGCCGGACAGGTGTAGGCGCAACAACCGCACTCCATGCAGGCCATGATGTGGTGCCGCTCCGCTTGTTCCCAATTGCGGTGCCGCGCCGCCAAGGCGATCCGGGTCGGAACCAATCCAAGCGGACAGACGTCCACACAGCGGCCGCAGCGAATACAGGCGGTTTCGGCGGCACGCTCCACCTCGGTTTGGGTCAGGATCGTGATCCCGCTGGTCCCCTTCGTCACCGGGACCTCCAGCGAGCCGAGCGCAAACCCCATCATCGGCCCGCCCGCAATCACACGTGCAGCGTCCTCGGTAAACCCACCGCAAAAATCGATGAGCGCGGCAAAGGAAACCCCGATCGGCGCCAGGACGTTCTTCGGCTCACGAATACCTGCCCCCGTCACCGTGATCACACGATGGGTCAATGGCTTGCCGCGCAGGACGGCACGCGCCACCGCCGCCGAGGTGCCGACATTGGTCACCACCACCCCCACGGCCAAGGGAAGACCGCCGGTCGGTACCGTGCGCTGCACCATCGCGCGGATCAGCTGCTTCTCCCCACCCATCGGATACTTCGTCCGCAGCGCCATCACCTCCACGTCCGTGTCGGCCGCGGCCGCGCGCATCCGCTCCAAGGCCTCCGGTTTGTTGTCCTCAATCCCCACAATCACCCGGCTCGCGCCGACCGCCCGGGCGATCAGCCGCGCCCCGACCAGGATCGGCGCCGGCGCCTCGATCATTAGTCGCTCGTCCGCCGTCAGGTACGGCTCACACTCACAGCCATTGACCAAGACCGTGTCGATCGGCTTGCCCTCCGGCGGCGAGAATTTCACGTGCGCCGGAAACGCCGCCCCGCCCTGCCCCACAATCCCCGCGGCCTTGCAGGCGTCACGAATCGCCTGCGGCTCGAACGCGGCACTATCACACTCCCAGTCGCCACCCAAAATCTCCGCCAGCAACGCAGCATCCGTGTACGGCTGCTCAGTCGCCGCCTTGATCGGGATCGTCTGTACATGCCGCCCGTTGGGAAGCGTGGTCACCCCTAACGCAGCGGTCTTGCCCGAGATCGACGCGTGCACCGCCGCCGAAATAAAACCCTTTCCATCGGCCAGCATGTCGCCCATCACCACGTCGGTACGCGGCTGGACCGTGGGCACCGCCGGCGCACCCGTGTGCTGCAACAGCGCGATCTGAACCTGATCGGGCGTGGAAAGAACCGCGATCGATGCCGCCCGTGAATACTCTTTGGCCTCCGGTGGATGAACCCCTCTGGGAAACGTCCCTACTCCGGAAGCTCCAGAAAAAAGCGAGATCATGTCATCATCCAGAATTGGTTGGTAAACGTTGCAATAGCAAAAAACTCAACACCGCACCCAGCAAGAACCCGCCCACTCCGGCCAGGAAGCCGACCGCAGGCGTCTCGCCCCAAAGCGCCGCCGCCCAACACCCGAGGATCAATGGCAGTAAAAACACCACAACCGATGCCCACGCCAAACGCCCACCACGATAGGGCGCATCAGTAACCGGCTCGCGCATCGAACAGTGCGCACACTCCCCCGAACACCCTCGGTCGTAATCCGAACCCGGCTCAGCCATGACGCTCGTCCTTCAATCCCTGCCACCCGACAGGCGACGTGGTGATATTTCTGAAAACCGAAACCGATTCCTTTGCCTTTACAATAAAAAACCCGTGATCTGTCAATCAAAACAGCATCACGTGCGGACCCTGTCAGCCCGATGCCGATCACCCTCGACCCCGATTTCCGGAAAATCCAATCCGATTTGCACGGATCCAATCCGCAAATAGCCGCAGATGCAGAACGAGAGATAATCGGGGTCGGGGTCGGGGTCGGCGAGATCGAAATCGAAATCGGCCCACTAGGTAGAGGTTGTCCGAAAAGGAAGCCGCATTCCCAACCTGACCTCCCCATCCGGATCCGGAGAGCCTCCCGCAGAGGGCGCGGTGGCGTTTTCGACTTGGCCACGGGGGGGATAGGGTCAAAACCCTGATCCATTCATTTTGGGGGAGGATTTTGGGAAAATCCTTTTCTGAAGACCAAGGTTTTTGCAGAAAAAAGCTACGTTGTAGCTGAATTCCACCTTCCAACTAATCCTCTGCGTCCTCTGCGATCTCTGCGGGAGTCCTCCCCATCCGACCTCGCCTGAGGCTCCGGCCGCAGGCCGCAGCCTCAGGCATCGAATATGGAAGCGTAGTTCTGCTCGGCGACCCGGCGCAGCAGCTTACCCGAGGGCCCAAGGAGTCCCGCCTGCTGGAACTGCCCATCCGCAACCGTCCAGCGATCGATTCGTTCGTCGATATGGCGCGTGGCGTTGAAATCACGCAATAACTGCTTCAGGTAGACCTCCATCTGACCATTCAAATCCGCCTCCGGCCGCAGGAAAAAGACCGCGCCCAGCCGCGGCTGGCCGTCGCCAATGACAATCACCTCGTCCAGCTGGCTCTGACGATCCAGATCGAGCGCCTGAATCTCCTCCTCAAACGGGAGCGGATTGTAATTGAGCCCGTTCACCGTCGTGATGCGGTCGGAGACCTTCCCAAGAATCTTGAGACGGTTCTGCTCGTCCACCTCCGCATAATCCCCCGTGAATACCTTCCCGTTGAACGGGGTGAAGCCACCCTCCGGGTCGTAATACCCGCGCGCCACCTGCGGTCCCTCAATCACGAGCTCACCATCCACAGTGTATGCCTTCGTCCCCGGGAAGAAGGGTCCACACTTGCCAAAGGCACCGTCATGATCATACCGGTCCGCCACGCAGAGGGCCCCCGTCGTCTCCGTCATCCCCCAGCCCTGCAGGCAGCGAATGCCCATGACTTCCAGGAAGGCCATGTCCTTGTCCCCGGCCTTCGCCCCGCCCAGTACCGCCACATCCGGGTCTGCAAGGCGATCGCGCAGCATCGGACCGAACACCTTGTTGACGATCTTGATCGAGACCCGCCCCGACCAGGAGCCGGGCTCGCCGGTCTCGCGGGCGATCACCTCGTTCTCCGCCTGCAATGCACGGTCCTTCAACCAGAACCGCACCCGCTTCGGTATCCTCGCCAGCTTCATCAACTCCGGCGGGGCCGTCTTAGGATCCAGGTCCGCGGTCAGTTTTTGGTAGAATGCCGCACGCATTCGATGCACCACCACCGGCACCAGGATCACGGCATACACCTTGCCCAACCTGGAGAGCGGCAATCGCGGCAGAAACTGAATGTCGGAAAAGATCATCCGACTGGGACGCACCGCCAACAGGCCGAAGATGAGTGCGAACGAGAAGATATGGCTGGCCGAGAGGGGATTGTGAAACGCCTTGTTCTGCTCGACCCAGGGGATCTTGCCGATGTTGTGAATCGCGGCCTCAATGTTGCCGTACGTGATCTCCGTCAACTTCGCCAGGCGCTTCGAGGTCCCCGACGTGAAGATCCACGCACACGCCTGCTCGCTCGGAATCTCATCCAGCCGCTGCAGCGACAGCGGTTCCTCTGCTGCCGTCTTCGGCAGAATCTCGCCGAGATCCACCAACAGCGATTGATCCAGGAAAGACCCCAGCCAACCCTCCGCGCGATCCGCAAACCCGGGGCCGACAAGCATCCAACGCAGCTTGTAGATCTCGAGATATTCCTCTTGGCTCTCGTGCGGCCAGTTCGGGAACAACGGCGTGACAATCCAGCCCTCCTGAAGCGCTGCGAGCGAGGCAACCATGAGATCCAGCGTCTCGTCGGAGCGAAAGAGCATCGCCGCAACACGCCGCCCGTCCTCAGGCTCCGGCCATTTCTGAATCATCCGGCGACAAATCGAAATCGCCCGGAGTAACTGATCTCCATTGAGGACGCGCGTGCAGTCGCCCGTGCGACCATACGCCTCCAGAGAAATCCCCGTACTTGGAAGTTCTTCCAGTATCGCCCGTAATACGCCCATTGATTGCTTCCTCCACCCAACATTCCACGCCGAGCCAACAGGGACCGCCTAAATAAAAAACCGCGTGCAACCTAGAAAATCGCCAAACCCACGTCAAATAAAATAGGGGTAAGGGGTTAAAGCAGCCGCGGATGCCCGTAAATAGAGGCTATCCGAAAAGGTAGCCGCATTCTCAACCTACCCTCCCCATCGGGACCCGGAAAGCCTCCCGCAGAGGGCGCGGTGACGTTTTCGACCACACCCTATCGGGGTGGGTAGGTTCCATGGTCTGCAGCCTACTTTTGGGGGGTAATTTTCAGTGATACCGATTCAATTGACCAAGGTAGTTGTTGAAAACGGCTCCGATGTAAGGCCCTTTTCCGCCCTCCCTATACACCTCTGCGCCCTCTGCGATCTCTGCGGGA
>CALLYA010000459.1 GCA_937875495.1 uncultured Verrucomicrobiota bacterium | reverse complement strand
TTCACTCTGCGGGACGGTATCCCGATCCGTCCGATCATTGTCGAAATCGAAATCGGTATCGATTCCGAGCGTGATTCGGCAGGGGAATATCCGCAGCCAAACGTCTTCACTACGCCATGCGCTATGGTTTGCGAAATCGGAAGGTGGCGACATCGACCAAGATTTCGCGCGGACCGGAACCGTTGGCGGGACCGACGATGCTCAGCTGTTCCAGCTGTTCCATGATTCTGGCGGCACGGTTGTACCCGATCCGCAGCCGGCGCTGAAGGTAGGAGGTCGATGCTCGATCGGCCTCGGCGATGATGTTGTAGGCGTCTTCGAGGAGGGGATCCCAGTCCTCGATCTCCTCGTTGGTGCCGCCTGTGCTGCCTTGGTCATGGGCATTCAGGTCGATCGGTGCGCAATCCGGGAAGTCGGGCAGGTTCTCGCTGAGTTGCTCCAGGTATTCGACGACGGCCTCGATCTCTTCGTCTTCGACGAGGGTGCCCTGCACGCGGATCGGTTTGGATTTCCCTGGGGGCAGGAAGAGCATATCGCCTTTGCCGAGCAGGGTTTCGGCACCGTTGCCGTCGAGGATGGTTCGGCTGTCGACCTTGGATGCAACCTGGAATGCGATGCGGGCGGGGAAGTTGGCCTTAATGGTCCCTGTGATGACATTGACGGAGGGGCGCTGGGTCGCAATGATGAGGTGGATGCCGACTGCGCGTGAAAGCTGTGCAAGGCGGGCGATTTGGTTTTCGATATCGGCCTGGGCCGCGAGCATCAGGTCCGCAAGCTCGTCGATGATGATGACGATATAGGGCAGGAGATCGGGTAGTGGCTGGAAGTCCTCTTCATCGAGGCCCTGATCGATATGTTTCCGTTTAAGGCGTTCATTGGCCATTGCGCGCTTGGCACTGTCGACTCCGTTGTAGCCGACGATATGTCGCTGGCTGACCTCCGCGAGGAGGTGGTAGCGCCGTTCCATTTCGCGGATTGCCCAGGCCAACCCGTTGACGACCTTCTGGGGATCGGTGATGACGGGGGCGATCATGTGCGGCAAGCGATTGTAGATCTGCATCTCGACGATCTTGGGATCGACCATGAGGAATCGGACTCGGTCGGGGCCCAGCGCGAAGAGCAGGCCGACGATGAGACTGTTGACGCAGACGGTCTTGCCGGCGCCGGTGGCGCCTGCGATGAGCAGGTGCGGCATCTCTGCGAGGTCGGCGGTGATGGGGCGTCCCGCGACGTCCTTGCCGATGGCGAGGGGGAGTCGTGCCTTACGCTTTTTCCACGCCAGCGATTCCATGAGATCGCGTAGGCGAACGGCCTCGATGTTGAGGTTGGGGACCTCGATACCGACGGCCGCCCTGCCTGGAATCGGGGCGAGGATTCGCACGTGGGGTGCCTGGAGGTTGAGGGCGATATTGTTGCTGAGGGCGGCGATCCGTTCGACCTTGACGCCGGGTGCCGGGCGGACCTCGAACCGGGTGATGACCGGGCCGCGCTCGATCCGGTCGATCTGGGCCTGAATGGAGAATTCGCGCAGGGTGTGGATCAGGAGCGCCCCTCGTGCCTGCAGCTCCTGATCGGACTCCGGCGTGGTGGTTTTTTCCGGTTTGAGCAGCAGCTCGACATCGGGGACCAGGGACCGCTTTGGGTTGGCAGACGGGGTCGGGGCGGGTCCGTCCTGATCCCAAGCGGACGACGGTGTTGGTGTGGTCGGCCGCACGATACGCGGCTTCGGCTCCTGTGGGGGCGGTGGGGGGGCGAGCCCGAAGGCGGCTTCCAGGGAGAGATCGGGGTTGAGCTGTGGGTTCGGAGGCGGGGCAGAGGTGGGTGGAGCGGGTGTATTGCTTGCGGCCGCGCGTTGGGCGGGACTGGGGCGCCCTGGTTGCACGCGTTTGCGTTGAATGGGTCGATCACCGGCCGGTCTTGTCTGGGCGGGGGCGGCGACTGCGGGATTTCCAGGGACACCGTAGTCGCGTGGAATCGGGCGATAGCCGAGCCCTCCGGCCCTGGGCGCGGGAGCATAGCGGTCACCTTCGGGAAAGTCCGAGGAGGAGTTTCCCTCCAAAGCCGGAAGGGTAGCCCATCGCTCCGAGAGATGGGTCGCGGCGGATTGCGCGCCCCTGCCGAGTGCGCGTGCTAGGTAGCGCAGGAAGCGTGCAGGTGGCACGGTGAGGTAGTAGAAGGTGGTCTGAAGCGACTGCACGACTTGAGCGGGCGAGATCTGGACCAGGATGAGCAGGGAGCCGGAGAGCAGGAGCAACAGCATCGCGACCGATCCGACGGTTCCCAGGGTGGTATCGAGGAACTTTTCGAGGGCGATGCGTGAGAGGAGACCGCCCTTGCCGATTCCTTGCAGGTTAAACTTATCGAGCAGCGAGTTGAAGAACCATGGCTGCATGTGGAGAAGGAAGGTGGAGGAGACGGCCAGGGCGAGTCCAGCGATCCATTGCGGCCAAATGCGCGGGCGTGTGGAACCGATCGTGAAAATGGACAGCGCCATGACGACCCCGGCGATGACGAAAGCCCCGATACCGAAGATCATGAGCATTCGGAAGGCCAGCCAGACGCCGATTGCACCGCAATAATTGCCTGACGGCTCCGGCGGACTTTGATTGGCTGCGACCTCGGCGGGATCAAACGAGTAGAGAGAAAGCAGCGCGATAAAAGCCCAAAAAATGAACAGGATGCACCAGCCCTGCCTTCGGGGCGATACCTGAGCCCTCCGGTTGGATTTTCGGCTTCTCTGCTTTTTTGCGCTCATGTCGTACTGCTATCGGAAAAGTAGACTGTTCTTGGCGTTAAAATCGAGGCTCTTGAGGGGAAAAGGAGGTAAGGACGCGAATGTGTCAATAGAATTCCTCCTTCGCATCTCTTTCGGTGGTCTTAGTGAGGCGTGAGCGGCTCCGGGAAGACGCGGACGGCGACGGCCGAACTGTTTTCCGGGCATAGTGAAAAGGCCCCCAGGTTGGCCGGCAGCAGGCGGATCGCTCCCGGCTCAAGACTCTCCTGACCGCTGGTCCATGTGAGCTGCAACCGGCCTTGGGTGCAGCAGAGGATTTCGAAGCGATCCTCCTTGGCCTCGGCCTGGAGTGGCCCTCGAAGCTCATACTCCCAGGCCTTGAATGCGTTGCATCGCGCGAGGAGCCGTCGCCGTTGCGGATCGCGGTCCGGCGGGACGAGGGCAGGGGTGACGTCCTCGAAATCGATGGATGCGATGGCCTGATCGACGTGCAATTGCCGGGGGCTGCCGTCGGAGTCGACCCGGCCCCAATCGTAAACACGGTAGGTGGTATTGGAATTCTCTTGGATCTCGAGGAGAACGGAGCCCGCTTTGATTGCGTGCAGGCGGCCGGATGGAATGAAGATTGCGTCGCCGGGGCGGACGTCGATTTCGTGCAGGAGTGGGTCGAGCGTACCGGACTCGATTGCCTGGCGAAAGGCCTCGGGGGAGACCGGAGCTTTCAGGCCGGCATAGATGGCGGCCTCGGGCGTGCAGTGGAGAAAATACCACATCTCGGTCTTGGGCTCACCGCCCAAGGCCTCGGCAGCCTCGAGCGGCGGGTGCACCTGAAGCGATAGGGTCTCCCGCGCATCGAGCAGCTTCACCAGGATGGGAAATTTAGAGGCACCTTTGAAACCGGTGCCGAGCCAGGACTCGACGATATCGGGCTCGAGCAAGCGGTCGAGGGGCAAGCCTTTCCAAGGACCGTTCCGCAGCACGGATCTGCCTTCGGGGCGGTCACTGATTTCCCAGGATTCGCCGTATTGTTCATCGCCCGGGAGCTCTCGATGGTAGAGATCGCGCAACAGGGTGCCGCCCCATACCCGCTTCTGCAGATACGGCGAGAATGACAGAGGTTCCATCGGTGTGATCTCCTGGTGGTACAGCGTGCGTGGGGTCGAGTCTGTCCGGTGCACGATGCCGGGACAGCTGCGCCTCTTCCCTGCGGTCGCATCATGAACCCTCAGACGCGGCCTCTTCGGGAGGGATAAAATCGGAGAGATGGCCTTGGCGCACAAATGCGCCGAGTTCGGTAGGGCCGAAATCGGCCAGCACGCGATCCTGGTACTCCAGGGTCGGGGTGAGACGTTGCCCGCTGATCTCGATCATGCGTCTGTATGCACTTCGATCGGTCAGGACATTGACCTTTTCAAACGGGACGCCCAACTGGTTCAGCTGTTCGACAGCGGCGATACACCAGGGGCAGAAGGGTTTGATGTAGAGGGTCGGTATGGAATCGTTGGGGACGAATGTGCCGTGGCTCATAGTTCCCTTTCGCAGAGGTCTGGATGAAAACGGTTTTCGGGTCGGGTACCTGCTGTTTGCGGGCCCCTTCCCGTCCCACTATTTTATTGCCGTTTTTTCAGTTGATGGCAACTGACTCGGTAGGGTTGGGCGATCTCGGGTTGACCGGGTCGCCGATCCCATATATAGCCCGATAGGTTGTCACCCGAATCTTCACGATCGCTTAAGGAAGGAATTGCCGCGTGATCCCGCATCCCATTTTGGCTGCTAGTGGAATGTGGTATGCCTGGTCCGAATCGGACGGTCCAGGCCGGGCCATCGTTCTGTTCTTGATTTTCGGATCGATTGCCGCATGGACGATCATGATTTCGAAGCTTCAATTGCTGCGTACCGTGCAGCGTGAAGACAAGGTATTCCTGAGCCGGTTTCGGGCGGAGGCCCATCCGCTCGGGCTGTTTCGGCGCGGACTGCAGTTGGAGCGTTCGCCGCTCATGCTCGTGTACCGAGCCGCCTGTGAGCATCTCAGGAACGTGGCCGCGCCGCGGGTCGATCCGACCACCAGGGCTTCCCTGCCGGGGCGCAGGCTGACCCCGGCGGACATCGAGCATGCGCGCTCGGCCATGGATCGTGCGGTCGCCGAGGAGTTCGAAAAGCTGGACCGGCACATGGGGGTCCTTGCGACGGCCGTGAGTGCGAGTCCGCAGCTCGGGCTTCTGGGCACGGTTTGGGGCGTGATGAACTCGTTTGGTGGGATGGCGGTCGCGCAGAGTATGGCGATCTCGGCCGTGGCGCCGGGGATATCGAGCGCGCTTCTGACGACGGTGGTGGCCCTGTTGGTGGCCCTGCCCTCATTGGTCGGGTACAACATTCTCACCTCCCGGATCCGGGAGATTCAGACGCGCATGATGAACTTTATGGACGAGCTCGGAGACAGCTTGGAGCAGGCGCACTTCGCATCCAGGGGTCGGGCGGCCGAGGATTGAGGTACACTCCATGAAGACCGACCGAAGACGCCGGAACCGGAATGCGATGCCTGATTCGAACAAGGGCTTCGCCGATATCAACGTGACGCCGTTGGTCGACCTCACCTTTTTGCTGCTGATTGTGTTCATCATTACGACGCCGCTGATGGAGCATGGCTTGGACATCAAGTTACCGAAGGCGAGTTCCGATCCGATTCCGCAGGACCAGAAGGTGTTGCAGGTGGAGATGGACGCCATGGGCACCATCGCCCTGGACGGGGTCGCAGTGAGTCCTGAAGAACTGGAGTTGGAGCTGCGTGGTATGATGGGGGTCGACCCCGAGACGCCGATCCAGATCCGAGCCGATGAGACCCTTGGGTACGGCCGAGTGATGGAGATGTTGGAAGTGGTGAAGCGCTCGGGCGTGAAGCGTCTTGCGCTTGTCACCGAGGCGCCGGGCGGGGAGGGCGGTTGAAATGGATGAGCAGATGTACCGCAGGAATCTGATTGTTTCGGTCTGCCTGCACGTGTGCGTGGTCCTGCTTGTCGGTCTGAGCAGTCTCTTCGCCCGTTCCACTTCGGAGCAGATTCAGCTTCCTGGGCCTGTCTTTGAGATGATCGATATTGACTTGGGCGTCGGTGCTCCGCCGCCCGCAGCGGCCCCGCCCGAGGCTGCATCAGAGCCGGCCGAGGCCGAGGAGGCCGAAGCTGCCGAGCCGGAGCCTGAGCCGGAACCGGAACCGGAGCCGGTAATCGTACCCAAGGCCCAGCCCAAGCCGGAGGTGAAGAAGCCGGATCCCAAACCGAAGGTGACGGCTGAGGACCGGATCCGCCGCTTGCGCGAGAGCGCCAAGACGGTCGACCAACCCAAACCCGCACCGAAGCGTCCGAGTGCATCCCCTGTTCCGGCGCCTCGAATCGATCCCAACGCGGTCGCCGGCGCGCTCTCTAAAATCTCCGACACGAGGGCGATGCCGGGGCCGATCGGCGGCGGCGGTGGTGGTGGTGACGTCGACAACTACAAGGGTCAGGTGGTGCAAGTGCTCTGGCGGCTGTGGCATCCGACGGCACAGCGTGCCAATGAGGGGATTCCGACCGTAGCGATCACGATCCAGCCGAACGGCACGATCACGGGCGCCCGCCTCATACAATCCTCGGGCGATGCCGCGTTGGACCGCTCGGTGCTTGCCATCTTCGATTCTCCGGTGCAGGTGCCGCCACCGCCCGGGGGGCGTTCGATGGCCCTGAACGTGAATTTTATCCGAAATTTTTAGACGCAAGGATGCCTGTGCAGACCGCTGGGGATCCCAAACAGAACGCAAGGAGGGTGGCATGATTCGAATCGCGAGCGATAAGAGGAGCTGGTGTTTGTGTGGGTTGCTGACGCTGCTGAGCGTCGGGCAAGTCTTCGCGCAGCGCTCGGCCGATACGGTTGACATCGTGAAGTCACCCTGGACGGAGATCAACGTCGGCGCATTTTCGGGCACGGATGCAACCGCGGCGCGTGCGCTGTTGGTGACCAATCTCCAGATCAGCGGCTGGTTCAAGCCGGTCAACCGCGCGTCCGACCTGATCCCGCAGGTGCGTGCCGCATTGACGAAGACGGCCGGAGGGTGGGAGCTGCAGGGACAGGTGGTACAGGGGACGGAAGTCCTGCTTGCCAAGCGCTATACGGATGCTCAGGAGTCGGTTTTCAATCGGCTCATCCATTCCTTCGCCAACGATATCATCCAGGCGCTCGTCCGAGAAAAGGGTTTCGCCGGCAGCCAGATCCTTTGCTCCTACACTCCGCAGGGTGCGCGTGCACCCAAAAAGGGCAAGCCGATCCCCAAGGAGCTTGCGATCTTTGATTGCGATGGTGGTCGCTTTCGTCAGCTCACACAGGACAACTCCTTGAGCCTTAGCCCGAAGTGGAGTCCGAATGGATCCAAGTTCGTGTACACCACTCATATGCGATACTACCCGGACCTGGTCGTCGTCGATGTGGCGACCCGCAATCGCACGCGTGTGTCGGCGCATGCCGGGCTCAACGTCCACGGCGCGATCTCGCCGGACGGGCGCAAACTCGCGATGATTCTGAGCCGGGATGGTGCGCCGGAGCTCTACACGCAGGACCTCATGGGCGGCAATCTGAAGCGATTGACCTGGGACAAGGCGGTGGAGGCTTCGCCGACCTGGGCCCCGGACGGCCGGTCGATTGTCTACACCTCCGATCTGAGCGGAACGCCCCAGCTCTACCGAATCGGCATCGAAGGCGGAAAGGGCCAGCGTCTGACCCGGTCCGGGACCGATAACAACGCGCCGGAATGGTCCCATGTCTCCAATCGCATCGTCTACACCAGCCGCCGAGGTGGGCACTACCAGATTTGTGTTTTGGACCCCGCCTCCGGGCAGGAGATCCAGAAGACGAGGGACCCGGTTGACCATGAAGACCCTGCCTGGGGTCCGAATGGCCGGCACGTGGTCTACGTAAAGAAACAGTCAGGGCGATCTTCGATTCAGATCCTTGACACGGAGACCGGCTTTGAAATAGGGTTGTCCCCGGCTGCGGGCAATTTTTACACACCGCACTGGGCGCCTTGAATCGGGCTCGAGGACGATAGGCAAGCCCCTCCTTCCACATAAGGGCTTGGTTCCACTTAAATTTTCCATTAAATTTCAATTCCTGATGACCGAATCAAAAAGGATTGGGAGCGACTCCATGAAAATTGTCAGAATTCTCTTTTGCGGCGCCATGTTGGGTGCGTTCATGATGCTGGGGACCGGGTGCAAGAGCCGAATCAAGAAACCGCTGAATGAGAGCGGCTTGGGCCAGAGCGAATACGGCGATCTCGGCTTTGGCGGTGGTTTGGGCGGGATTGGAGAGGGTGATCTGGCCGGGCGCGTGGATCCCAATCCGGTGACTGGAATGCTGACGACAGCCAACGGCGACAGTTACTACCTGGACGACACCGGCAGCATCATCGGAATGCAGACCCGTTGGGGGTCCTGGGGCGTCGATCTGGCCGGCAATCCGTTGGGTGGCGAGACCGCCAACGTCCTGTTTGCCTTTGACAGCTCCCAGGTGACCGAGGTCGCCAAATTGCAGGCGGTCAGCGGCCTGATGAGCGATCCTCAATATGCCGCCTTCAATCTGATCATCGAGGGCCACTGCGACGATCGTGGCACCGAGGAATACAATACCGGACTTGGAGAGCGGCGTGCGCTCGCGGTTCGGGAGCAACTGATGGGCCTCGGTGTCACCGGCAGCCGGATCACCTCCCTGAGCTTTGGCGAGCAATACCCGCTCGATCCTTCACGCTCCGAGGAGGCCTACCGGAAGAACCGCCGGGGTGTATTTGTCGTGACGCAATAAGTAGGCAAGCATCTTCGGCACTCAACAAGCCCTGGGTTTTTCCAGGCATCCGGCCTGAGGACGGGGCGTTGTGGAGTGCTCGGAGGGTTGCGGCATGGAGTGACGCGAGCCGTCGCCACAGATGTGGTGTCGGCTCTGCCTTTATTGCCACCTCCTTGACATCGACAAACCACAAACCTAAAGTCGCTCACTATGATGACTCTTGGGTCACAAATTCCTCTTTTCCTCGCGTTGTTTGGGGGTTCCGGCGGCGAAACGCTGGTCATCTTTCTCGTTGTATTGATCCTGTTCGGAGCCAAGCGCCTGCCGGAAATCGCGCAACAGCTCGGCAAGAGCCTCAACGAGTTCCGCAAGGCTGCGCGTGACGTAATCGACGAGGAGATCATGTCCCAGGCTCCGAAGAAGGATGCCAAGGGGAGTACCTCCTCTTCCTCGGGTGGCGAACAGGACATCTACAAGCCCTACGACTACTACAACTCCTACGAGAACTCGGGTGAGAAGCCGTACCATCACCCGGATGAGTACCTCGATCCTGGTGCGTACCTGCCCGATCACGATCCCACGGCGGGCGGGGCGGATGCCCCTGCCGCGCCAGCGGTAGAGCAGGCGCCCTATTCCGAGGGGTCCACCCCGACCGCTTCCCCGCAGGAGCAGGTCGAGGCCGATCCCGAGCCGGAGAGCGCCGCCGCGGAGGCAGGGTCCGACGCCCCACAGGAAAAGAAAGAGCGGTCCGAGGAACCGTAGAAGGTTTAGCAAGTCCCCATCCTCGACAGAACGCGGGGCATTCGTCTCATATTTGTCCACCATCCATCCGGTCCTGTTGAGGACCCGGTTCGATAGCATGCGCCAGGCGCAGGGGGCCACGATCGATGTCCGTCAATAAATGGTTCAAATGGCGAGATAAGCAGCATCAGAAGAGGACAGGCGCTTCCGAGGACGAAGACCTGAAGCCGTTTCTCGACCACTTGGAAGACTTTCGTTGGATGATGATCAAGAGCCTGGCTGCCGCGGTCATCGGAATGCTCATCGCATTCCCACTCGGCACCAAGATGCTCTATCTCCTGCAGCGTCCGCTGCTGGCTGAAGGCCAGCGGCTGCAGGCGATGATGCTGGTGCGCCCCCAGGCCGAAACCACTGATGCGCAGTCCCCCGACATCACACTCTCCGCGTTGGATAAGCGTCTGAAAGAGGTCGAGACCAAGCTCGAAATCGAGCCGGTCGTTCAGCCCACTTCGGTCGAGGAGGAGAAACCGATTGAAGAGATGGCGCTTCCGGCGGATTGGCTCTCGCGCTTCTTCATCTCCACCGGACCCGCAGAACCGTTCATCTTATGGCTCAAACTGAGTGGCTGGGTGGGCATCATCCTCGCGCTGCCGTTCATCATCTTTTTCATCGCCGAGTTCGTCTTCCCCGGTCTGACGGACAAGGAGCGCAAGCTGCTCATGCCGAGCGCGACCGCGGGTCTGCTCCTGTTCCTTGTCGGCCTATCCTTCTGTTATTTCTTTGTTCTGCCGAAGGCGCTGCAGATCATGATTGGGATCCACGGCATGATGGGCATGAGCGTGGCCTGGAAACTCCCGGAATACATCGTCTTCGTAACTCGATTGCTCCTGGCCTTCGGCGTGGCATTCGAAATGCCGCTGATCGTGCTGGCCTTGGTCAAGCTGGGGTTGGTTACCTCCACGACCCTGCGGGAGGTGCGCAGGCACGTCATCGTCGGGATCTTCATCCTGGCCATGTTTCTGACGCCACCGGATGTCTTCACCCAGATCATGCTGGCCATCCCCATGGTGATCCTCTACGAGATCTGCATCATGCTTGCGGTCGTCATAGAGAAACGTGAGAAGGCGTATTGGGCTGACGAGGAATCCGATTCCGATTCCGAGCCGAAGCCGGATGACCCGCCGCCGTCCCCCGGTCCCGCGGCTGGTGCCCTGCCGGCCGCCGTCGAGTCGGCCCCGGCAGACGCAACCGAAGCTGCTCCGGCCGAGTCCGACCCCGAACCTGCCGCGGATCCTGAGAAGGACGAGAAAGACTCGGCCCCTGTCGCAGATCCTGAGCAGCCCGATGAAGGCTCGACCCCTTCGCCGGAGGAAAAATGATGGGGTGCCCGTGATTTAAGGGGCCGAGGCTTGACGGGAGCGGGAACCCTCGTTACCTTGGTCACCTCCAGTACAAGATTCGATTCGCACATAATGGGGCGGTAGCTCAGCTGGGAGAGCGCTAGAATCGCACTCTAGAGGTCGAGGGTTCGATCCCCTTCCGCTCCACCATTATAAAAGACAGGCCCGTCCACCAACCGCGTCCGGTTGGTGGGCGGGTTTCCTTTTCCTGACTATGGTCAGTCAGCAGCTTACGCCGCCTTCAGGGTTTCGGCGCTGCCGCCCCGCTCACCTCCATTTCGGGAGGTTCGTCTTACCACGCCTCACATCGACACCAGACCTTTCCGATACGACTGGCGACAGTTTGTCCGGATGATCAGGGCTGCATCAACTTGAGCGTGTCCGAAAAGTTCAATGGCGAAGCAAAGTCGGGGTCGGGGTCGGTATCGGTATCGGTATCGGTATCGAAGGGACAGGTGCCATACAGCACAGGAATCGATC
>CALLYA010000458.1 GCA_937875495.1 uncultured Verrucomicrobiota bacterium | reverse complement strand
TTCACTCTGCGGGACGGTATCCCGATCCGTCCGATCATTGTCGCGATCGAAATCGGGATCGATCCCTGCCCTGTATGGCACCTGGCCCTGATGGATCGCTCAAGCTTCGCGGCCGAGTTGTGTCAGCACCGCAACAATACGGTTGCGGTACCCGGTTGCTCATGTCCGAATCCCCTCACGCCTCCATTCGATACCGATACCGATAGCGACCCCGACCCCGATCTCGCTTTGCCATAGACCTTTCCGGACGACCGCTGGTGAGAAAAGTCCTGCCACAGAGGTCACCGAGAACACAGAGGTGCACGTTTTATCCTATCTCAACTGAAGAAGGGGTTGTCTCGTCGATGGCGAAAGGAAGAATCTCTCTGTGAACTCTGTGCCCTCTGTGGCTAAAGCCCCCGAAAAGGTACGCTCCTTCACGCATCGCCTCCAGGCAATGGTTGCCGATCAGTCAGATCATTTTCGCGATCGGGATCGAAATCGAAATCGATCCCTGCCCTGTATGGCACTTGGCCACTCCCATAGGCAGGTCGACAACGCCTCTGCGCCTCTGCGCGAGGCTCTCCGGATGGGAATGGCGAGGTCTGGTTGGGAAAGCGGATACCTTTTCGGAGGAGTTCTTGCTCACCAGGCCTGTTGCCGTCGATGATGGAGAGGGGCAGTCGAAAGGGCCTATCGGGACAATGTGCGGTTTCCGATGGTTGGGTCTGTTAATTCACGGAAAAAACTTGCCATTACGCTAGGAACCGGGAAATTTGCCTTAACCGATCGTTTCTCAACAGAGGATGGCAGATCCGGAGAGCTTGGCTTCAACCTTGCGACGGATGATTGCGGTGGCTTATTCCCCGATCCTGGGGACGGCCCGGTGCGGGGCAAGAGAAGCGTTACGGGCGAGATGAACTTAGGGCCCGGAAGTGGTTCCTAATCAACACGAGGATAGAACATGGCTGCAATAGTTGATGCTGACTCCTGTTCGGGATGCGGTTCTTGCGTCGATGTATGCCCTTCGGATGCGATCACGATGGACGGAGATGTCGCGGTCGTTGATGCGGATGAATGCATGGATTGCGGAGCGTGTGTGGACGAATGTCCCACGGGCGCAATCTCGATGGAGTAAACGAATAAAGCGTGGCGCCCGCGGGGGGGGTGAGTGCATGTCGCCCGACTCCGGCCACGCGGTGAAGTTTGAGGCCGTTTCGATCCGGTTCGGATCGAAACGGCCTTTTTCGCGCGCTGGTGGGTTCGAGCCAATGCCTGCGAGATCCCACGCCCTCGGAGGTCATGCCTGAGCGGCAACCGATTCCGCGGCCATTTCCCGAAGCTTGAACTTTTGGATCTTGCCGCTGGCGGTCATGGGGTAGTTCTCGACGAAGAAGATGTGCTTCGGGATCTTGTACCGTGCGATGCGGTCTTTACAGAAGGTCTTTACGGTTTCCTCGGAGATGACCGGGTTGCCGGAGGGGATGATGAAGGCACCCACCGTCTCCCCGTATTTCTCGTCCGGCACGCCGACGACCTGGACATCCGAGATGCCGGGCATGGTATGGAGGAACTCCTCGATCTCGCGGGGATAGATGTTTTCCCCGCCGCGAATGATCATGTCTTTGATCCGACCGGTGATCCGGTAATAGCCCTGTTCGTCGACAACGGCGAGGTCACCGCTGTGGAGCCAGCCGTCCTGGTCGATGGTGCAGCGGGTTTCCTCGGGCATTTTGTAATACCCCTTCATCACGTTGTAGCCCCGGCAGCAGATTTCCCCGGGGGTGTTGGGGCCGACTTCGAGGCCGGTCGCCGGGTCGACGATCTTGATTTCGATGTGGGGCATACCGGTCCCGACGGTGGAGACTCTACGTTCGATCGGGTCGTCGGTGGAGGTCTGGACGAAGACGGGTGAGCCTTCGGTCAGTCCGTATGCAATGGTGATTTCCGAGCAATGCATTCGTTCCATGACCTGGCGCATCACCTGCATGGGGCACGGGGAGCCTGCCATGATTCCGGTCCTGAGGGTGGAGAGATCGAATTCAGAGAACCTCGGATGATTCAGTTCGGCAATGAACATGGTGGGGACACCGTACACGGCGGTACAGCGTTCCTTCTGAATGGCGGTGAGGACCTGGAGCGGATCGAAGATCTCGACCATGACGACGGTCGCGCCGTGGGTGAGAATGGCCAGGATGCCGAGTGTGATCCCGAAGCAGTGGAAGAGGGGAACCGGCAGGCAGACGCGGTCCTGACCCGTAAATCTTTGGCGTTCACCGATGTAGTAGCCGTTGTTGAGAATGTTGCGATGGGTCAGCATGGCGCCCTTAGGAAAGCCGGTGGTTCCCGAGGTGTATTGCATATTGACGGCATCATCCGCCTTGCACCGGTCGATCCGATCGCGCAGCGGTTCGTCGTCGAGCTGGGCACCCAGCAGCATCAGCTCGTTGGTGTTGAACATGCCCCGGTGCTTCTCCTGGCCGATATAGATTACGGATTTCAGTTCCGGATAGGAGGCACACTGGAGTTTCCCTCTTGCGCAGGTGCTGAGTTCGGGAATCACCTCTCGGATGACGCTGAGGTAGTCGACATCCTTGAAGCGGTCGATCAGGGCCAAGGCCTTCATGTCGGACTGTTTGATGACGTACCCGACCTCGTGTGCCTTGTAGAGGGTGTTGATGGTCACCAGCACGGCGCCGATCTTCGCTGTCGCAAACATGAAGGTGAGCCAGTCAGGCACGTTGCGTGCCCAGATGCCGACATGGTCACCTTTGTCGATCCCGATCTCGATCAGGCCTTTGGCCAGGAGATTCACCCGTTGATCGAAATCCCGGTAGCTCCAGCGCAAACCGCGATCTGGGTAGACGATAAAATCGCGATCGGGATGCTGACGGACCTCCTCCTCAAAGAACGCCCCGATGGTCAGGTCAGTGAACAGCGTATCATTCATGGGAACTTTGGAATCAGGGTGGAATTCGCCCGCCACGACAGGTCCGGGCTGGAAGTCGGGCGGCGCGCTGATGGGGATAGAACGGTAAGCCGAGGCGGTGGATGCCCTGAATCAGACCAGGGGCGCGTAAACGACGGCCAGAATTTTCGCCGGTTGGTCGCCTACAGCGCGAACATGGTGGGGAACAACGGAATCGTAGTAGATGCTATCGCCGGCTTCGAGCCGCTCGGTTGTCTTGCCGTAGGCCACTTCGAGAGAGCCTTCTAGGACGTAGATGAATTCTTCACCTTCGTGCGAGGAGAGGTGCGTCTCTGACTGTTCTGAATTCGAAGGTTGTACGTCGATCAAGAACGGCTCCATGTGGCGGTCTTTTTTATCCGGCGCCACCGAGACAAACTTCAGGGTTCCGTCCGGGGTGTGGACGTGTTCGGAACCGCCGGAGAAACGCGCCATCGCGCGGCCTTGTCCGGCACGGACCACGACCGGTCCCTGATGGGCATCGTCATCCAGGAAAGTACCGAGCCTTACGCCCATCCCGCGTGCGATACGCAGCAAGGGGGTCAGTGAGGGAATCAGATCGCCCGCTTCGATCTGTTGGATCATTCCGGAACTGACTTCGCTCTGATCGGCCAGGTCATCGACAGTCCATTGCCTGTCTTCACGCAACTGACGCAATTTGGTGCCTACTCGATTGTCGGACATCGTCTATACAATCCTTATTGAACATTGCCATTGGAAAATTGGCAGATAAGGTATCGGAATTGTGGCTGTTCGCAAAGCCCGAATCCACGGCCCTCATGAAAAACCAACTCGAGACTGCGCTGGCCATGCGACGGCGCGGGTTTGCGGAACATAGCGCGATCCTGCTCGACCCGAGAACGCGCGGCCTAGACCTGCCAACTCCCAGGGATCAGAATCGCAATCATGATGCGATCGCGACGGCCATCGCGCTTTTGGAGGCGACAGGAGAGACCTCGCCCTTGATTCTGGAGCCGGTCCTGTCCGGAGAGTACGATCTCTTTCGGGAGTATGGGATTCGATTTGCTCCGCTGATGTCCCTGAACGATCCGGAGGATGCGAAGGTCCTGTTGCGGCGATGCACCGGAACCATGCCGCCGCATCTGCGTCCGGATGCGGGCCAGGTCCTCTTCTGTCTCCATCTCATTCGCGAGGAGCGCTGTCTCGGGCGGCACACGCGGGAAAAGCTGGCCTACATCGTTCAAGAGACCGGGCGGAATCTTCGGGCGTTGACAACGGGATTTTTAGAGGCCAACCCGCGCATTGTGGCACGTTTGTTGCACCGGACCGCCCATCTGCTCGATCTGAGTGCGGCGCGTGTCGGCACCGAGCACCCCAAATGGGAGCAAGTGCAGGCCGTGCTTCAAATGGTCCGCCGCCTGCAAATGCAGGCGGACTTGCATCTGCACTTCCTCCCCTATGCCTTGTTTCGTGAGGAGCCGGAACATTTCTTCCGCATCTTCGCCGATTCGATCATTCAATCATTGGCACGCGGACAGGAGGGGTTTGAGGATCAGGCGCGGACGATTGCACCGGGTGCGCGATGGTTGAGAGGGCGCGGGATCGAGACCGCCTTCGTTCCGCGGGACCCCGACTTTCTCCTCCTGGGCGATCTCTTCGGCGACTGCACCTCTCTGGCGATGCGTGCGCAGGTCGATGCGGAGGTCGCCAACATCCATTGGACCGTCTATTCCTGGTTGCTCGATCCGTACTACCGGGTGCTTGGAGTTTTTTATCACGGCCGACCGGCGATCAAGGGACACATTATTCCGCTGTTTATCGGCGGCCTGCCGGTGCTCATGCTGGATGCCATTGAGGTGGTGCCGCAGTTGCGCGGATTGCGCAGCGGCCGGCCCAATCCGACGTTGAACCGTGAGATGTTCGAGGTCCGCAAGGAATTGCTGGATGCCATGTTCGAGGAGGTACGCGGCCTCGCCTCCAAGATGGGGATCGAGACGATTTTCGTAGAAAAATTTTCGAACGCGCGGTGGGTGCGGGCGCAGGTGGATCGACTTCCTTCCGACAGCTACCACACGGACGATGTCTACAAGCCGTTCGGGGTGCATGTCATTGAGGAGAACATCCGGCGTCTGACCGGCTCGGATCCAGCCGGTACGGTGGAGTTGGAGGTACAGGCGGTCAATCTGCGGTTGATGGACCAGCAGATGCGGCCGGGATTCAAAGAAGTCGCGGTATTAGAGGGCCGACGTGATGATTGGAGCCTGTCGTTGCGTGGCCCCTGAGATCGGTGCAGGCGGCAGTTGGGGACTGGATGAACGCGGGTGGGTAGGGATGGATAGATGGAGCGGGAGGGGATGGGCGCATGAGGCGGAAGGAGCCGCAGGTCTGGCGATATGAACTGGGTGCGGGTTGGATCGCGTTGGCTGGCAAGACCGATGCCGACAACGAGGTCTTGACCCTGGAGTATGCGTGGCCGAACGAGTTCTGGTTTCATGTCCGCAGCATGCCCGGCAGCCACGTGATTCTACGCCACCCGGAGGGGCAGGAACCGGACAAGCTGGTCTTGGAGAAGGCGGCTGCGGTGGCGGCCTATCACAGCAAGGCCCGTGGCGGAGGCGTGGCAGCCGTTTCCTGTTGCCAGATCAAGAACATCAAGAAACCGCGGGGCGCTTCGACGGGGACGGTCCAGATTTCGAAGGAGCGGGTACTCAAGGTGCGCCCCGCCCTTCCTGAAGAGGTGGAGGGCTGAGCGCGGTTGCGGAGCGGTTCAGGAGCGGGTTCGCGGGAAGCTGTCCGATAGGGGGGGGATGCCGCCCCATTCGGAACCGGAGAATCTCGCGCAGAGGCGCAGAGGCGCGGTGGCGTTTTCGACCTGGTCACGGGGTGAGCAGGGTCGATGCCCTGATGCATGCTTTTTTTGGGGTGGGGGTGGGGATCCGTTGCCTGCTTGAGCCCGTCCGAAAAGGCACGCTCCTTCATGCGTCGCCTCCAGGCAATGGTTGCCGATCAGTCAGATCATTGTCTGAATCGGGGTCGGGGTCGATTAAATCGATTAAATCGATTAAATCGAGTAAATCGAGTAAATCGAAATCGATTCCTGCTCTGGTTGGCTCCTGGCCCTCATGGACCGCTCAAACTTCACTGCCGAGTTGGGTCAGCACCGCAACAATACGGTTCGATACCGAGACCGATAGCGACCCCGACACCGTTCTTGCTTCGCCATTGACCTTTTCGGACGACCTCTAGATAGCGGCTGTCCGAAAAGGCCCGATCCTTCAGGCGTCGCCTCCAGGCAACGGTTGCCGATCAGCCAGATCATTGTCTGAATCGGGATCGGGATCGAGTAAATCGAGTAAATCGATTTAGATCGAGTAAATCGAAATCGATTCCTGTTCTGGTTGGCTCCTGGCCCTCATGGACCGCTCAAACTTCGCTGCCGAGTGGTGTCTGCACCGCAACAATACAGTTCGATACCGAGACCGACCCCGACACCGTTCTTGCTTCGCCATTGACCTTTTCGGACGACCTCTAGATAGCGAACAAGCTCGGGGTCGGGGTCGGTATCGGAATCGGAATCGAAAGGACGCGGGCTGGGATTGCCTGAAGGCGCGTGTTTTTTCAGACGGGCCTTCGCGGGGGGTCCGAGTTGGTGCGGGGATGTCGGGGACGAGTACGAGTACGAGTAGGTGTACGTGTACGACGGGGCATCAGGTCCATTTCGGGACTTGCGCTGTTCGGGGGAGCGGGGGGAATGGGTTCAGCCGCCTGAGTTGAAGGCACCGTTCCAGCCATTGGGTGCGTAGCCGAGGTCGATGGGGCAGGGGGCTATGTTCCAGATCTCGCGTGCATATTCCTGGATGGTTCGATCGGACGAGAACTTGCCTGAGCACGCCACGTTCATGGCGGCCTTTTTATACCAGAGTTTTGGATCGCGATACCACGTCTCGGCCTGGGTCTGGGCGTCTGCGTAGGCGCGCAGGTCGGCCAGGATCATATACGGATCGTGGTTGAGCAGGTGATCGAGGATCGGCATGAACAGTCCGACCTCGCCGAGATCGAAGTGGCCCGAGCCGACGAGATCGATGGCGGCTTTGATCTCGGGGTCTTGCTCGTAATGGCGGCGGGGATTGTAATTGTGGCTGCTGCCCTCGGCTTCTTTGGCGGTCAGGCCGAAGATCAGGATGTTTTCCGCGCCGACCTCTTCCTGCATCTCGACATTGGCGCCATCCAGGGTCCCGACAGTGATCGCGCCGTTCATCATGAACTTCATGTTGCCGGTGCCGGAGGCCTCCTTACCCGCGAGCGAGATCTGCTCGGAGATATCGGTGGCCGGGATCAATTTCTCGGCCAGGGAGACCCCGTAGTTCGGCACAAAATAGACCTTCAGTGCGCCGTTGGTTGCGGGGTCGCTGTTGATGATCTCGCCGACATTGTTGATGAATTTGATAATGAGCTTCGCCATGTGGTAGGCCGGGGCGGCCTTCGCGCCGAAGAGGAAGGTGCGTGGGTGCACGGCATCAGGACCGTTCTTGCGGATGCGGTTGTACAGCACAATGATGTGCAACGCATTCATGAGCTGGCGCTTGTATTCGTGAAGGCGCTTGACCTGGACATCGAAGATCGAATCGGGCAAGGGAGTGAACCCGAATTTCGATTTCAGATACTGTGAGAGCGCGGCCTTGTTGGCTTCCTTGACCTCCTGAAATTCCTTGATGAATTCAGGCTCCTCGACCATGGGCTTGAGCTTCGAAAGCTCGTCCAGATGCGTGATCCAACCGGTCCCGATTCTGCTGGTGATGAGTGCGGCCAGGTCGGGATTGCATGCCAAAAGCCATCGCCGAGGGGTGACCCCGTTGGTCTTAGCATTGAACCGCTCTGGAAACATCTGATAGAAGTCGGGCACCACCTTCTCGCAGAGCAATTGTGTGTGGAGTTGCGCAACCCCGTTGGTCGAGTGGGTACCGACCATGCAGAGATTGGCCATGCGCACCTTTTTATTCGGGCCCTCCTCGACAAGGCTCATTCGACCGAGCTTGCCGAAGTCACTGGGGAATCGTTTGGTCACCTGTTTCAGGAAGATCTCGTTGATCAGGTAGATGATCTCGAGATGGCGCGGCAGGAGACGTTCGAACATCTCGACGGGCCATTTTTCGAGAGCCTCTGGCAGGAGGGTATGGTTGGTGTACGCCGTGCACTTGACGGTCAGGTCCCAGGCCTGTTCCCAGCTGAGCCCCTCGAGATCGATGAGTATGCGCATCAGTTCCGGAATCACGAGCGCCGGATGCGTGTCGTTCAATTGGATCGCGACCTGATCGGGGAGTTCGTCCCAGCGGTGGGAGGTGCGTTTGAACCTGCGGATCATGTCGGTGACCGAACACGCGACGAAGAAATATTGCTGTTTAAAGCGCAGCTCGCGTCCGCTGTAGGAGGAGTCGTTGGGGTAGAGCACGCGGGTCAGAGTCTGGGCATGCACCTTGGATTCAACGGCGCCTACATAATCGCCTTGATTGAAGTCCTCCAGATCGAATTCCTCGGTCCCGTGCGCGCTCCAGAGGCGAAGTGTATTCGCGCTGTCGTTGCCGTACCCGTCGATCGGGGTGTCGTACGGCATACCGATGACCGGGTAGGTATCGATCCAGCGGGCTCGTAGGACCCCGTCTTCCTCATAGTGGATCACCCGGCCGCCGAATTGAACCAGGGTCTTGGAGTCCGGCCTGGGGATCTCCCACGGATTTCCCTTGGCAAGCCACTCATCCGGCTCCTCGACCTGGTATCCGTTCGAAAGCTTCTGTCGGAAGATCCCGTAGTCATAGCGAATGCCGTATCCGAAGGTGGGAATCTGAAGGGTGGCCAATGATTCCATGAAACAGGCCGCCAGACGACCTAAACCGCCGTTGCCGAGCCCCGCATCCGGCTCCTGCTCTTCCAGCAACCGAAAGTTCAGATCGAGTTCCTGCAAGGCCTTGGCCATGGATTGAACCGAGCCCAGGTTCACGATGCTGTTGCGCAAAAGTCGCCCGATCAGGAACTCCAGGGACAGGTAGTAGACGCGCTTGACCTTTTTCTCACGATGCTCCTGCTGGGTCTCGATCCAACCTTCGATCAGCCGATCGCGTACCGCATAGGCCACAGCTAGGTATTTATCATGGATCGTGGCGTTTTGAGGATCGAGGCCGAGGGTGTACTTGAGGTGGTCGGCGATTCCCTTTTTGAACGATTCTGCATCACGTCCGTTGCGGGAGCCAATCCTGCGGTTGGTGGAATCGGGCATTTCGGAATCCTCTATCTGGCGGTGGTTGGAGCATGCTCCCTGAGCGTGAAAATCAACATTTGAACATCCATCCGTCGAAGGGCCTGTCAAGAAGCGAGGCTGTCGGTGACCGACTTTCGGAGTGACATCAGCAGGCTTCCTTGTATGGTACAGCGAACCACATGGAGCCGGATGCGTTTTTTGAAGGAGTTCGACGCATGGACAAGCGAGAAGGTCCGACGGATGCCGAAGGCAGACCGGAGGAAGTACCGCAGGATCGTTCAGAGTCAGGGCAGCAGCCTGGATCCACCGCGGGCGATGAGCTCGGGGGCCCCGTCCAGGGTGGGGACCCCGAGCCCACCCCTGCAGCAAGCGGCCTCCCTGCCTCTCCCACCAAAGCGGACGGGTTGCCGGTCACGGCCGAGACCGGACTGCAGCCGGAGCCTACCAGCCGGACGGATCGGACCCCGAACCCAACCACTTTCTCTCCGTTCAAGGATTGGTGTTCTGTTTGGCGCGGACGCATCCATGCCCCCCTGCCGGAATCGGTCAAGCGGACCATGCAGCAGGCGGTGGAGGACCTCCTGGGCGACTGTTTACCGCCCGGACCGACCCCGGAATCCAGACTCTGTGAGCGACTGATCTCTCTTGCCACGGCTCGGTTCCCCGCTGAATTGCATGGACCCGGCATTACGCACGCGGCCATTGCGGCGGATCTGGACGGGGCCTTTCGGATCGCCTTTCAGGCGGTGCGTGCTCACTGGGTATCGCATTCGATGCCGCAACGCGATCTCTTCATCTGGGTCGGGTATGACGAGACGGAGGCGGGTGCCTGCGCCGATTGTCTCGGCGGGCGGAGGCCCCTTGCCTTCGAGCACCTGGTTCAACTCAAAGGCGTGATGGGACCGCACTGCTACCGCTGTCCCTGGAATCAGGCCCGTCCTCAGCGCGAGAGTGATGCGCGACTCTACCGCAGTTGTGGCTGGGAATGTCTCTTTCAGCTCGACGAGGCGATCGTGGAGGCAGGCGACCGTTTGGCCGGTGTGATCATGTCCCCTCTGATCCAACCCCAGGGTGGGATGGTGATGTTCCCACCCGGTTATTTGCGTGGGGTACAGGAGCGCTGCGAGTCGGCACGGGTCCCCTTTATTGCTGACGAGTCGCTCTCCGCCTTTGGACGAACCGGCTCATTCTTTGCGTGCGAACAGGAGGCCGTGCGGCCAGACCTCCTGATACTGGGCGATTCTTTGAGCATGGGGCTCCTGCCGATGGGCGCGGTACTTGGAACCTCGGAATTCCCTGAGATCTGCCCCGATTGGGCATGCCGGCGTTGCCCTGCTGATCCATGGAAAGACCAGGCGCGCTCGGTGGCAGCGGCGACCGCGCTCGGGGTTTTGGAGGTGATCGAGGGGCGGTATAACGAGCACGAGCTGGCCGAGCTCGCGCAGACACTGCGGGTGCAGGCCCATCGGTTTTGGGAGATCCCCTTTGTTGGGGATGTCCGCTGTTGCGGCATGGTCGCGGTGATCGAGATTGTGGGCAATTGGAAGACGCGGAAGCCCTTTCCTGGGCACTTCCAAATCGGGAGTAAGATCGCCGCTCGGGCGCGGGAATCGGGTGTGGCGATGCCGCATTGGGGGGATCGGTTGGTCTTGTCGCCGCCCATCGGCTGCACAACCGAGGATATTGTCGCTGTCACTGATCTGATCTGGGATGTCACCACTGAGGTCCTGGCACAGGAAACCCCGGCTGCCCACGAGTTTCTCAACGGCGATGGCTAGAGGCCGTCCGAAAACTCTATTGGGCCACAACGAAAGGTCTCCGGGTCCGGATAGGGAGGACTCGCGCAGAGGCGCAGAGGGGGGATAAGGAGGACAGGGAATGCAGAAACGTAGGAGCTGCTTTCGGCAATTGCCTTGGACAGCAGGCAACGGATAACCCCCAAAACCTCCCTCAAAAGAGGTGAGGATCAGGGCATAGACCTTACCCACCCCTGTGGCCAGGTCGAAAACGCCACCGCGTCCTCTGCGGGAGGCTCTCAGGATGGAAATGGGGCAGGTCCGGTTGGGAAAGCGGCTACCCTATTGGATGGGCGCTTGTGTAGTGAACCCAGAGAATACTGGGAAGGGAAGGGGATGGGATTTGATGTCTGCTGAACAGGCGATTCGGGGCTTGATCCTCGATGTGGATGGGACCCTTACCGATGGGGGAGTGTGGGTGGATTCGTCCGGCCACGAATTTCGGCGTACCTCGACCCTGGACGGTTTTGGGTTGTGGCTCTGGAAGCAGCAGGGGCGCAAGATCGCGATTTGGAGCGGACGAAAGGCTGATGGGATCGTCGCTCGATTCTCCGGGATCGGGTTGGATCTGGTCCTGGACGGGCTCTCCGACAAGGAGCACGGCTTTCGTCGGATCCTCGCTCAATGGCATCTCCCGCCGGAGGCTGTCTGTGTCATGGGCGACGACCTCCTGGACGGCTCCGCCATGCGTGCCGGCGGGTTGGCGATCGCGCCCGCGAACGCCGTGGCCGAAATTCGAGCCATCGCGGACCATGTCACGACCGCGAAGGGCGGCGACGGCGCCGTCCGCGAGGCGGTCGAGTGGATCCTCCGCCGGGAGGGGCTCTGGACCGGCCTGGTGGAACGTTATGTGGGAGGGCCCTCGGCCTGAGGTCGGCTGGAGCTGGAGCTGGGGCTGCGGGGGTGTTGAGCACGTTTTGAAGGTGAACATTCCGTGCCGAATCGCGTTTTGCATCGATACCGACTCCGACCCCGAATTCCATTTTTCGCCATCTGCGGTTATCTGCAGATGAAACGAAATGGGGGATCGGGCTGGTTCTGGGACGGGCTTGAAATGATGCTCTCTGTGGATTGGTCTTGCGAAGCGCGTGGATCCTCGGATAAGTTCTCATCTTTTGATTGGAGCGGTCGATCGGGGCGCTGATTTCCTGCCGATCCGAGGCTGTTACGGGGTGTCGTCTGGACGGCCCGGGCTTATGGCCGCTACGATGTTTGGGAATCCGGTTTGCTTCCCGGGCAGGAGCGGGGCACTTGGTAGGATCTATGCAGCAGACATCTCATATCGCGTTCACGGGTCGGCATACTGCGGCCTCTTGTCTTTCCGACCAGGAGTGGGCGGGCTTGCCCTACCTGGCTGAAAACCAAGGGCAGTTGCCGCCGTTGGTGATTGCCGTGGACGACCGCCGCTGGGTCTCCGCCGCGATCGAAGAGATCGGCTTGCTGCGGCCGGTGTTCCTGCATGGTGAAGTTGAGGGTCGGCGCGTCGGCGGCGTGGATATGGCGATCGGCACCTATTGCTGGCAGGAGGGGGAGTGTCCGATTTTGGTGGTCGAGACGCAGATTGGAATGCCCGCCTCGGAAATCGTGCTTCGCGAGGTCTTGACCTATTGCAGTTCGCATTATCACTGGTTTGGCCGGACGCTGCGCACCAACGGACTGACCGTGATCCGCGTCGGCACGGCCACCGGTATCAACGCTCCTGGGCTGCCACCCTTAAACCGTGGGGATATCGTCTGTGGAACCCGGGGTATGGGGTGGTCTGGGACTCTGTTGCAGAGCCTGGGCGGGCTCGACTTCTTCGCGCCGGAGACCCTTGATAGCTTTCAAGGCCGGTGGAACGCGATGGGGTTCGGGTTCACCCCGGATATGCGGTTCCCCCTGGCGCCCTGCTCGCCGGCGACCATTGTTTCGATCAACACCGCAGCCTCAGACCTCGAGATCCCCCTTCGCAGAGGCGGCAATTTCAGCATCGATTCTTTCTACTGCGAGGCAGACACAGCCGCATTAATTGAGCTGCGGCGGAAGTATGGGGTCTTGACCTTCGAGATGGAGCAGATGGCATTGATGGGCATCTCCGGACTGTATGCACAGGCCGGTCAGGTCTTGCACACCGGGATCGTCTCCTCGATCACGGGATTGATCCCGAGCGGGTCCGACTCGGATGCCGCCGTTGATTCGGAGCTGGAGGTTCGGTCCCGAGGGGATGCGCTCCGGATTGCCGCCCGCGCCCTCGCACTGAGCGCGATGATGGAGCAGGACGAGGATGGCTCTGATTTCGCCGAATCCGACACGGACTGATCCGATCTGAACCGATGCAGACGGGCGGCAGGTCCCTTACCGAGCCCAGGCTGGTTTCAACGGAAATGTGTATCCGCGAAGCCTTGGAGCCTTTCGCGCCAATCGGCCTTGGCCAGTTGGGCGGCACCGAGTTTGCGCCATTCCGGTGGGAGCAGCTCCCAGTAAGGCCTCCGGGTAAACCGCTTGCAGATGAGCATCGCGAAGCCGTAATCGGACTCTGATCGAATCAGCCGGCCTACTGCTTGGAGGACCCGCTGCATCCCGGGGATTGCAAATGCGGCGGTGAATCCATCGAGCCCGATGCGCTCATAGTACTTTCGCAAGGCGTCACGCTCCGGCCCGATCGCCGGCAAGCCGGGCCCCACCACGATCACCCCCTCGAGCATGGTGTCCCGGTAGTCGATCCCCTCGGCGAAGATGCCGCCGAGGACTGCGAGCAGAAGGTTTCCGCGCTGGGGGGAACGAAGGGCCTCGAGGATTTGCTCGCGTTCCTCCTTTCCCATGCTGGGGCCTTGCACCAGGATCGTACGCTCAGGTGCGGAGGGCAATTCCGATCGGACCATGTCCAGGTAGGCGAAGCTGGGGAAGAAGACGGCCAGATTGGCAGGTGCCGCGGTCCTGGCAGCCGCTTCGATCAGGGCGGCCAACTCCGAGCTGGATTTTTTGCGCGCGGCATAGGTGGTGTTGATGGAGGGCACGATCCAGACCGGGCGTTGTTCCTCGCGGAACGGCGCGGGAAAGCGCTCCCGGAAGCTGCTGATCGGCAGACCGAGGCGTTCGCGGAAGAAGTCCATCGGGGAGAGGGTTGCCGACATGACGATCGCACCGCCGAGTTCGTTCCAAATCGGTGCGAGGCGCGGCCCGGGATCGAGACAGAAGAGCTCTGCTCGAAAGCCTGCGGACGGGGTGGCGTGGATCCACTGCGCGGTGGGGGCGGGATCCTGATCGAGGCTGGGGTCCTCCATCAGCAGACAGAACCGGTTCAGCTCCCATTGAAAGCGATCGAGCGGATCGTCCTGGCTGATCGCACCGGTCTCGAGGCGGTCCAAATAGTATTGCGCGGTGATCTCCTGCAGTCGCTGTTGGTACAACTCCCAAGGGATCTGGGAAAAATCGGCCTCGCGCCGATTGTTCTCTTTCGTATCCGATAAGGGCTGCGCCTGATTCCAGGCACGTTCGAGATCAGCCTGCATCGATTCGAGCCAATCGATGAGAGCGGAGGCCGGATCGGGGTTTCGCATGGCTTGAAGGCGCTCGATCCAAGCGTCCGCGCCATCGAAGTCGAGCACCGCCGAATAGTAGTCGCAGGCCCGATCGATCAGGTTGTGTGCCTCGTCGACGATGACCACCCATTTCCGAGTCTGCTCTTCGCTCTCGAAATCCCGCAGACGGATCTCCGGGTCGAACAGATAGTTGTAATCGGCCACGAGAACGTCACAGGCGGAGATCAATTGGCGTGCGGCCTCGAACGGACAAACCATCATCTCCGTTGACAGATGGCGGACGACGGTCGGCGACATTTCCAAGGGAAGCCTTGGCGGTGTGGGACTGCACCATGTCTGAGCCCAACGGTCGCCGTAGTGATCAAGAAAGGCGCATGCACTTGGTTGGCAAAGGAAGACGTCGTTGATGCAGCTGGCCATTTTGTTCTGCAACTGCAGGGCATGGTGTGGGAACCCGTGTGCCGAGATCCGCCGGATGGTTTCCAGGACGTGCGCCTGTTGCGTGCCTTTGGCGGTGAGAAACATCACGCGTTTGCCGGTTTGAGCGGCGAATTTGAGACTGCACTGCAGGGCGCACACGGTCTTACCCATGCCCGTTGGGGCCTCCACCATCAGCGGCAGATCGGAGGTCAGAGCGCGGTCGGCCGCCTCCAGAAACTCCTGTTGTCCAGTGCGAAAACCGTCAAACGGCCAGCGCTCGAGTCGATCGACCATCGTCCGTTTTGCTTCGGTGCGCTGTAGCCGCTGCAGATGCAGCCTGTGGAGGTAGTGTGCATGCAGGAGGATGAACCCTTCCAGCTCTTCCCAATCCAGGGGGATATCGAAGTGCCGGATTCTCTGGGTGGCTAAGTTGATCAGGACCAGGCGTGCGTCGATGGAGGCGGTCGGCACTGCCTGTTGGGTCATCCACGCGTAGATTTGGACCTGGCGGACGTAGGCGGGATAGCGATCGGCGGAGATGTTGTGAAACCGGGAATCGGGAAGAAAGACCGATTTGATTTCGCAGACCCGAAGCCGGTCGGCATCCCAACGCGCCAGGCGATCGATCCGACCACGCAGGAGGAGCTTGCCTTCGGGCGCGTCCTTCGAAGGCGGAAGCGGGGTGGAGAGGGCGAATTCACGTTCGACTTTTGCGGGTTTGGGCTCGGTCCCCGGATTCCAGCAGAGGTTTCGATCGGGGCGCTGATGAGCTTCCTGCCCGAGTGACAAACGGTGGGCGGAGGAGAAGGGGGAGGGGAGCGGTTCTCGATCCTGAGGAAGGGCCCAGAGGAGATCTTGGACAGAGAGCGTGAAGGCAGGGGTGGGATCAGGCTCGGCCATGGGCGGGGTCCGACTGGAAGGGATGGAGGGCTTCATGAGGATGGTGTCAGGCGGATATCTTGGTACTGTGCCAAGTCGCTGGCAATCCTGAATTCCTGATCCAGATCCGCGGTTCGGAGCTCGGCGGGCAGGTCGTGCAAGGGGGTCCAGCTGAGGATGCTGAGGTTTTCACGCAGGTGTGGGGATACCCAACCGGCGGCGGGGGGGGCGCCGATGGCTGCGCAACGGGGACAGAGCACCTCTCCGATCTGAGGCGCAATCATTGCCTTGGTGTCGTGGGAGAGCGTGGCGTGACAGCGGCCGCAGCGTTGCCAATCGGGGAGACCGCCGTGGATGCGCATCAATTTCAGGATGAAGGAGACGGTCTGTGCCTGGGACGGCCCATGCGTGGCCAGATCGGTCAAGGTGGCGGCGAAGAGCTGATAGGGCCGTGCGGACGGATATTCACGTGCTGTGTTGGCGCGTAACCACTTCGAAAAGGTGGACGCCTGAAGGAGATCGGCGGGACGTGGTCGGATCCGCGGCGGTGAGGATGGATCCGGCTCGAGTTTGGAGAGGGTGTGCAGGTGGGAGGTGCGCGATGGAATGACCCACAGCAGCCAGCCTTGAAAGAGGTCCGGCCGATCGGGATTGCGCCGTTGACGGCGCAGACCGCGAGCCAGGGTATCGACCAATCCCAACGGCTCGACCACCCATTCACCGATCACCGAGCTCTCGTGAAAAGGGCGTTGGTTCAGCAGGATTGCCCGTATGGGCTGATGCGCTGGTAGGTGGCCAATCATAGGGGGATGGGCTTCGACCGGGTAGCCCAGACCGTCGCGGTCTGGTCGGATCTCCGATTTCTTCCCAATGAGCAGCGAGATCCGCAGCCGCAGGAAGCTGAAAATCGAAATCGAAATCGAAATCGAAATCGGGGTCGGGGTCGGGGTC
>CALLYA010000457.1 GCA_937875495.1 uncultured Verrucomicrobiota bacterium | reverse complement strand
GGAGCCGCAGTGCCTTCAGCTATGCCCCAATGGGCTTTTCGGACGGGCTCTAGCGACCCCGACCCCGATCTTGCTTCGGCATCCACCTTTTCGGATTGCGGCTGAATGGAACCCGAAATTTTTATCTCTGACTTCTGGGTATTCACCACGTTCCGTCGTCGTTTCCACCAGCATTCCAAACTTCCTAATGGGACGGATTTCCCCTCCGAACCAGACCGGAGGACGTCCCGACGGCGGCTGAATTCGACCTGGTCAATCCCACCTTCTGGATTGCAAATGCGGACAAAATGGTCGTTGTAGTCAACAACTGTTAATTTGCCTCTACACCATAAAGGGAAATTTGGCTTTCGATTTCACATTCCAAACCCCATGTCCATGCCCCCCCCCACGAAAATTACCACTACCAGAATTCACTGGTGGTTCTTCCTCCTACCCTTCGTTTTCCTCCAAACATCCATCCGCGCACAGGATGGAAAAATCCTCAGCATTTCCCAGCAATCGATCGACAGCCGACCCACGATCGGGCTGCAGATCCAATGCGCACAGACCAACACCACATACGAGGTTTTCTTTCAGGACCCGTCTCCCTCGGGTGACGGGCGTTGGCACATGGCCGGGGCCTTCGAACCGACCAAGATCGGACCCCATGCCTGGCTCGATCAGGGCGACGATGCCGCTCATCGGCCACCACCCCTCGCACAGCGGGCACGCTTCTACACAGCCGGCCCCTACGTCGATCTGAATGAAAACGGTATCAGCGATCTCGCCGAACAGCTCAACGCCACCAGTTCCGATCTCGATTCTGACGGCGACGGACTGACCGATGAGTATGAGTTGATCCTCGGGACCAACCCCTATTCCGTGGACTCCGACGGTGACAGCCTCCACGACCGCGAAGAGCTCGAGACCTTCGGTACCAATCCGCTCCTGGCCGATTCGGATTTTGACGGTTTGCGTGATGATCAGGAGCTGCAAACCGGACTTCAACCCAATCTTCCGGCCAAACTACTCTACCGGCTCGATCTTGAACCCATCGGCAAGGCCTCTACGGCTAATCCCACCTTCGCCTTCGATTCATTCGGAGCCTCTTATCTCCATTTCTCAGGCGAAAAGGTCGATCCCTGGCTATCCTCCCCGGCTCCACTTCCCGAGGATCCATGCGCGGAATGCGGGTTCACCATCCTTATTCGATTCCGCCTCCTGCTGAACGAGGCGCAAAACCGCTGGATATTCGGATTCGAAAGCAAGGATGCCGCCTCCTTCCGCCTTCTGAGTGCCTTCTATCGGGTTCTCCAGCTCACGCTCGAGGGAGAAGGCGAAACGATCCACCTGTTCGCCCGCGACCAGTTTCGGCCCGTAATCGGGGAATGGGTCAATCTCGCCATTCTCCTTGCCCCGGATGGCGTCACACTCCTGGTCAACGGCAATCAGGCCGACCACAAACCGCTCGACCCTGATCAATTCAAATCGATCTTCAACAGGGAATTGCTGGCGATCGGTGGTGCACGCTATTTCCCGTTCGCCCGGTTTCTCGGTGATCTTCAGACCCTCGAGGTCTTTGATGAGGTCCTCTCCAACGAGCAGATGAAACAACGCTGGGAACGGTTTGCCGATCCGGATCAAGACGCCCTTCCGACCTGGTTTGAGATCGAGTTGGGTACCGATCCCTTCCAGGCCGATACCGATCACGATGCCCTCAACGACCACGAGGAGTGGCTCCTGACCTCCGACCCGCTCAATCCGGATACCGACAACGACCTCCTGCCGGACGGACTTGAGATCAATTTCGGTCTCGACCCCCTCGACCCCGCCGACGGTGCAACGGACCTCGATGAAGACGGCCTCTCCAACGGGGAAGAATGGCTGCTCGGCACCCTCATCCATGACCCCGACACCGATCGTGACGGACTCCCCGATGGCCTCGAGGTGAATGACCTGAAGAGCGATCCATTCCTGATCGATTCGGATCAGGACGGACTCCCCGATGGGTGGGAACACGCGCACGGCACCCAGATCAATCTCCCCGACGCAGACGAAGACCCTGACGAAGACGACCTGACCAATCGTCAGGAATTTGAGTACGAAACCCTTCCGTTCTTGGCCGATAGCGACAACGATACGCTCTCCGACGGCGACGAGGTCCTGAAATACAAGACATCGCCAAATTCCGTCGATTCCGATCGCGACGCCCTTCCGGATGCCTGGGAAATCGACAACAGCTTGCATCCAAATCTCTCCGTCGGTCCGCTCGGCATCTGGCCGCTTGACGGAGCTGACGCGGAAGTCGGGACCTGGGACCTCGGACCGCTGGAGATCCCGGGCGAGGTCTACGGGAATCCTCTTTTCGCCGATGGCTTCTGGAATCGTGCCATTTTCTTCAACGACCAAGGACAGGGAGTACGGATCCCCTTGGCGTCGCAGATCGAGTCCCAGATCTTGCAGGAATTCTCTGTCGCACTGCCCGTGCGGCTTGATCAACACGAGGACAAGAACCGGTCACTCCTATGCATAGGACTCTACGAAATCTCGAGTCCGTTCATGATCAAGAGCGAGTTCTCCGGCAGGGTGTCCGCCATCCTCCGCGGCAGGCTGGAGAATGGTGAGGAGCGGTTGATCCGTCTTCCGCTGCCGGAACCGCTGCCCGCCCAACAATGGCAGCTGCTCTGGGCTGCGTACGACCATCAGACGCTTCGATTCGGGACCGTTGAACATGCGGCGGAAGTGGCCATTCCCAAGGGCTTTACATTATTGCCGGTGATCGGGGATCACGCCATTTTCCTGGGTGCACCGAAGGGGACCCAACAACTCGGTTGGATCGGCGCAATCGATCACATGATCGCTTTCCCTCGGGCCATCGCTGGGACTGAGTTGCTGTGGGCCTATGAGGCCGCCCGGGATTTGGACGGTGACGGGCTCTCCACGCTGGTGGAATTCGGCTACAGTCTCGATCCCTGGAACCCCGACACCGACGGGGACGGACTTTTGGATGGACGCGAGCTCGCGTTGGGGACCGACCCGTTGGGCATAGACACCGACAGCGACGGGATGCCGGACGGTTGGGAATACACGCATCAGCTGGATCCCCGCGTCGACGACGCACAATCCGATCCCGATCAGGACCAGCTGACCAATCTGAAGGAATGGTCGCATGGCACCGATCCGCTCGATCCCGATACCGACGGCGACGGGCTGCCGGACGGCCAGGAAATCGATCTGTTCGGAATCGATCCACTCTCTGATGACACCGATGAAGACGGCCTGCAGGACGGACTGGAACAGCAGATCGATGCTCTCGACCCGAACGATCCGAAGGACGCACTCGAGGATTTGGATGCCGATGGTCTCTCCAATGCCGATGAGATCTTGTGGAAGACCGACCTTCAGAACCCTGATACCGACGACGATGGCCTCCTGGATGGAGTTGAGGTGCATGAGCTGAGCACCAATCCCACCCGCCCGGATTCCGACGGCGACGGCCTACCCGATGCCTGGGAGGCCGAGTGGGCGTTGACACCTGCGCCGGTGCCCGGTCTGTCCGGCTGGTGGGAATTCGAAACCTGGGCCCCGACCGGCACGCCGGCGACCCTGCCCGATTCCAACGGTTTGGCCTTGATCGCAGCCGAGACCGAAGCCCCGATGCTGGTTCCCGCCTATGTCGGTCGCGGTCTGCATTTCGACGGCCTGAACGATGTCTTGGATGCGGGACTCCACAACGAGCACGCCTGGATCACTGAACCACACACCGTCCTCGTCCGGGTCCGGTTCGATCGTAAGGAGAATGTCAATCGCAAGCTCTTCTGCCTCGGCCCCGACCATGAGACGCCATGGCAGGTCTCAGTAGGATGGAACCTGGGGTTACAGGCATCCGTCAAAGTCAAAGGCACGGCATACAGTACCCAGGTCGTGAACCTCCAGCCAAAACAGTGGTACTTGGTCGGCTTGCGCTTTACCGGCCATCGCGTCGAACTCATCGTGGATGGCGCAGTCGCCGCCTCCGCCGCGCTTCCAGCAGGAGCCAGTATCGATCCGCCGCCCTACCCGTTGAGTCATCTGAGCATCGGCGGCTCGTACCACTTCGACGCGAGCAGCCTTCCCGCAACACTGGACGATTTGTTCATCTTCCCCAGGGCGCTTTCCGATTCAGAACTGCGCTCCATCGGCGACCCGATGAACGATCCCGATGAAGACGGACTCAACAACCGTCAAGAGTTCGAAAACGGGACCGCCCCCAACAGCCCTGACACCGATCAGGACGGCCTCTCCGACGCCGAAGAACTGGGCTACGGCTCCGACCCCACATCGCCCGACACCGATGGCGACATGCTGCCTGACGCTTGGGAAATCGAATACGCCCATAATCCACTGCTGCCGGATGCCGAACGCGATGACGATTCGGACGGTCTCACCAGCCTGCAGGAGTTTCAGGCCGGAACCGATCCCTTCGAGGCCGATTCCGACCACGATGGCATCACCGATGCCGCGGAGGTGCTCGATTATCGCACCGATCCAAACACACCCGATACCGATGGGGACGGTTTGCCGGATGCCTGGGAAATCGAATACGGACTCGACCCCAGCGTGCCGTCCGGGGCGGAGGATACTGACCAGGATGGACTCTCGAACCTCTTCGAGTTCCAGCTCCAGACCAACCCACTCCTGGCCGATTCCGATCTCGACGGCCTCTCGGATTTCGATGAAATCGTCCTGTTGCATACCAATCCGCGATTGAAAGATTCGGATCGGGACGGCCTTCCGGATGCCTGGGAGCTGGAGTATTCTTTGACGCCGGCTTACCCCCAAGGCCTCTTGTTGCATCTGCCCCTGGATGAGATTCAGGGCACTGATTCGCTCGTCACCCCGGGATTTGGGTCGAATGCGGTCACGGCCGACCTGCTCAATATGACGCGGGATACGGCCGTCATCGAAAATGGTCGGCTCCATGGCGCGCTGCAGTTCGACGGGCAGGACGACCAGGTCGCAGTCCCCTCGGAACTCCCCGATAACCTCACCGAGTTCTCGATCGTCTTCTGGCTCCGGATGGATGTGAGTACCGACCGGAATTTCGATCTGTTCCGTATGGGCAGTCCCCAGATGCTCCTTATTCAGACCACCTTCTGGCGATCGCTCCAGGTCCGCCTGGAAACTATGCTACCCTCGGGCGAAGGCCTCTCCCTGGTCACCCCCAACTTCGATCAGGACCTCCGTCCGGAGCTCGGCCAATGGAGCATGATCGCCACGACATGGGACGGGCAGCGGCTTCTTCTCTATGTCGACGAAACCCTGGTTGCCACCGCCGAGGCACCCGAGCCGGCGCAACTGGCCAATGGCCTGAATCCGATCCGGATCGGACGCGTTTTCACGGCCTATCAGGGCGGCTTCGACGATTTGAAGATCTTCGACCGCGCCCTGGATGCGAACGAGATCGATACCCTCTATGACGACCTCGATGATCCCGACCAGGATCACCTCCCCAACATCGAGGAATGGCGGAACCATACCGATCCTTTCAATCCTGACACCGATGGGGACGGTATCCAGGATGGTCAGGAAATCCTGGACGGAACCAACCCGCACAGTCAGGACTCTGACGAAGACGGTATCGATGACTCTTGGGAGTCGGCGCATGGACTCGACCCGCTCGATTCGGATGATGCGGGCCTCGATCCGGACCAGGACGGACTGGTCAACCTGCGCGAGTTCGAACTGGATACGGATCCGCAGAACCCGGATACCGACCAGGATGGTCTGTCCGACTTGGAGGAGGTCGAATCCCTCTTCGTCAACACCGATCCACTGCTGGCGGATACAGATGCCGACGGCATACCGGATGGTTGGGAAATCCAATACTATCCAGACCTCGATCCCACCAACCCCGACGACGGCGGAGGCGATCTGGACGACGATCAGCTGATCAATCGGATGGAATTCCGGCTTCAGACCGACATCCGCCACCCTGATTCCGACGGGGATGGCCTTGGTGACTATAGCGAGCACTACCTCCTCAACACCGATCCTCTCCATCCCGATTCGGATGCCGACGGCCTCCCCGATCTCTGGGAATCCGATCACGGCCTCCATCCCGCACTTTGGCCTGAGCCGAGCCATTGGTGGTCGATGGAGGAGCTCAGCAACAACAGCCTGGTCGACAGGCAGGGGGAGTGGCCACTGGAATGGCTCAATCGTTTCGATGCCGCCCCCGCAGACGGGTGGATCGACAGCGCAATCGCCTTCCACGGAAAACAGTCCTATTTGCGGTATAGCCCCGCCTCCAACGACCATCTCCTCTCGGGTCCGGTATCCCTTTCGTTTTGGCTCCGCCCCGATGGCCTCCTCTCTAAGAACCAAGTCGTTCTGCAATGGGGGGCAAGCTGGGCGGATGCGGCATGGGGGTGCTACCTCGATTTCGTGTTGAACCTCCAGGTCCGCGCCAAATTCGACGGCCAAACCATTTCGGTTGCCACGCCACGCCCATTAACTCCCCGGGTATGGTCGCACATCGTCGTGACCCTCGGTCCCGACCAAATCCGCCTTTTTATCAATGATGAAGAGGTCGATGCCGAGCCGATCCCCGCCGGCGCTCAGCCTGAAATTCCCGCCAATGGCAATAGAGTCTTCCTTGTGGCCGGGCGTGGCCTCGCCGATGACGCCTACCAGGGCCGGATCGACGAGCTGCGGGTCTATGCCCCACCACTCCCGCTGGATCAAATCCCAACTCTCTATGATCACCATCGCGACCCGGATGCAGATCAGCTCACCAACCTCGAAGAGTTTCACCTCGGCACCGATCCCAATCAGGCCGATACCGATCAAGACGGGATCCCGGACAATGACGAGGTCCATCTCTATGAGACCGATCCACGCCTGGTTGATACCGACGCAGACGGCATTCAGGACGGAGTCGAGATCGAGATCGGCCTCAATCCGCTCGTGTCGAATCGAGACGCGGATTCCGACGGCGACGGTCTCGAAGATCCAGAGGAAGTGCGGCTGGGCACCGATCCCAATCAGCCCGATTCCGACGAGGACGGACTTTCCGACGGCCGTGAGGTGAACGACTTGGGCACCGATCCGCTCGCACCCGATTCGGATCAGGATGGCATGCCGGATCTTTGGGAGGTGGAGAAGGGACTAAAGCCCACGATCGCCGATGCCGACCAGGACGCGGATCAGGACCTGTTGAGCAATCTGGATGAGTTCCTCAACGGCGCCGATCCGAACAATCCCGACACCGATGACGATGGTCTGACCGATGCCAGAGAAGTCTTGGAGCTCGGCACCCGCCCGGATCTCGCCGATACAGACAGGGACGGGATCCCGGATTGGTGGGAGGTCAAAAATGGATTGTATGCCAAGACGCCGTCCGAGCTGTTGGGATGGTGGGATATGGAGACCACCGACGAAGAGTCGCGATTGGTTGATCTTACCGGTATCAACGGCGGCGGAGTGCGCGGTAGCTCGGTTCAATCCACCACAGGCGCCACCGGCACAGCGCTCCATTTCCCCGCTGATAGCCAGTCCTTCCTGCGGGTGGAGGAGGTCCCTGGGATCCTTCGGCTGCGTAATAGTTTTACCGTTTCACTCTGGATTCGCCTGGAGGAGAACGAGCAGACCAATCGCCTGCTCTTTGCATGGCCCGACGGAGAGAAATCCCCCATTCGCCTGATCAACACCTTCAACCGCGGTTTTCAGGGTGAGGTTCGAATCAACGACACCCTCTATTCCACCGGCGCCGTGCCCTTTGAATTGCGACCGTCCGTCGGCTCGTGGGCCTGGATTGTCCTGACCCGGAAGGATGCCTCGCTGGCGCTCTATGTGAATGGGAAGTTGGCCGCTGAAAATACGAATTTACCAATCGCCCCCATTCAAACCCCAACCGCTGGCCCCCTCTTTCTCGGCGGTGGGTTCCCCTTCTATCCCAACAGTGCCCGCGGCGGGATGGACGAGGTCCAGTTCTTCGGCCGCCACTTCACCGCCCCGCAGCTGTATCAGATCCAAGACCATCACTTGGATCCAGACCTGGATACCCTGACCAATCGGGAGGAATACCATGCCGGCACCGATCCGCACCTCGCCGACACCGACGGCGACGGGTTGCGGGACGACCTGGAAGTGCGAACGCTGCTCAGCAATCCCAACGCAACCGATACCGATGGGGACGGCCTACCCGATCAGTGGGAACACCAGATGGGGACCAACCTGCTCCAACCGGATGCCGGCCTCGATCCGGATCTCGACCAGCTGACGCATCTCCAGGAATACGAATTCGGGACCCATCCGTTCCGCAGTGACACCGACGACGACGGCTTCTCGGATGTTGACGAACTAAACCTTTATCATACCGACCCCGTAGCCTTCGATACCGATCAGGACGGAATCCCCGATTCCTGGGAGATCGCGAAGAGTCAAGTCACTGACCCTCGTTGGAACCCGCTTGCGGCGGACACGCTCCTCGCACACTGGCCCATGGACGCATACCTGCCTGGGCCTGTCTTCCCCAGCCGGATCCCGGGTACCCCGGAGCTGGAAGGGGCGGCCGCCTGGCAGCCACAGATGACACGTGGTCGGATTCACTCTGCTCTCCAGCTCAATGGAAGCTGGCCGGAATTGCGGATCCCAGCCTCCGGTCGATCCCTGCCCTCATCCGGTTGGTCGATCGTCCTGTGGGCACAGCCTTTTCAGGCCACCCTACCACCCAACGGGACCCCCCTGTTGGAGCTCGGCGACGCCGATAGTCACCTTTCACTTCGCTTCATGCCAGGCGGGTTCATACGCGCGGTCTGGCGTATTGATGGAAAGGAGAAACACCTCGATGGTCCGGTCCTGCCCAACCTGAAGTGGACCCAGATCGGAATCGTTTTCGATGGTGATACCCTCGCGTTCCTTCAGAACGGGCAAGTCCTGGAGCGCGAACTGAACCTCGAAGACGAAATGCCGGCGATTAACTTGGTCGGGACCGTCGGTGGAGCACCGGCCGCACAGGGGTTCGTGGGGAAACTGGATGACCTGCGGGTCTATTCCATCCGTATGAGTAACCCACAGGTCAGCGAGGCCTTCGGGGAGGTCCTGGAGCAGATTTCATGGCTGAGTACCGGCCCCGGAGGCGGCGGGTGGATGCAGGCCGTGGTCAGCAGCCCCGACCAGCCGAACATGCTCTGGGCGGGCGGCGATATCAGCGGGCTTTTCGTCTCGGAAGACGGAGGTGAAAGCTGGAGCATGAAGCCAACAGGCCTCACCAACTCCAATATTCAGGTCCTGCGGGTCGATCCCCTGGAGCCGGGTGCCGTTTGGCTCGCCACCGCAGGCGGCGTCTTTCACTATAGCCATGAGACTCAGCGGAGTACGTTTATTGACCAACTCCCGGCGGAGCCATTCTCCGATATCGTACTGGTTCCCGGGCCCGACGATCAGCCACCACACCTCTATGCAGCCCTCGGAATCGTGCGCAGAATCGTGAGCCCGGTTCCGCAATTGATTGCAGGCGGGGTCTATCGCTCCACCGACGGCGGCCAAACCTGGGCACGCTCCGGCACAATCCCGGGCGCTTCCAATATCGTGACCTTGAGCGCCTGCCCGACCAAGCCCGACCACCTCGTCGCCACTTCGAATGCAGGCGTCACGCTCTCCCAGGACGGCGGGCGAACCTGGGCCTCCATCAACGGCGACCTCCCCCATTCCGAAACCGCTTTCGGCTTGGATGTCCTCTGGGCGGAGAACGGCCTCCCCGCTCGCATCATGATCACAACGGAGCCGCGGACCCTTGAAAGTCAGGAGATCAAGACTCAGGTGTTTGCCACGGATGACCTCGGTGCTCATTGGGAACTGCGCAGGAGTAGTGACGACCTGGTTTCCGCGCTACCGGGGAAAGCTCCGCACTTCATCCAGATCCAACACCTACCCTCCGATCCAAGCACCATCTACCTCTGCGCCATTGTTTCCGATTCCGCCCTGTTCGTCTCCCATGACGAAGGACGCACCTGGACCACCCTCCTCTCCTCCACCGAGGGGAGCGCGACGGAGAGTGGTTTCCTGTTCGCATCGAACAACAGCCACCACCTCGATCTGAGCTCCTATCCAACCCTCTACAACGCCAACTGGTTCCAGGTCTTGAAGAGTACGGCCCCGCAATACAGCTGGAGCAATCTTGCAAGTCGACGGTTCCCGGGGCCTGCCGTCCAATACCGCACGCGTGGAATGGAAAACACCGTTGTCGCCTCCATGGCCGTTCACCCGCAAGATCCCAACCTGATCCTGGTCGGGATGATCGACGTCGGGATGTTGCGGTCCGAAGACGGCGGCGTTTCATTCACTCCGATTGAGACCCCTGGTACCAGCCGGTTCGAGGTGCAGGACGTCTTCACCATCGTCTCCGATCCGGTCGATACCGAACGCTGGTATCTCGGCTACGGTGATTTCGAACGCGGGATGAGGGGCGGCATCATGGTCAGCCAAGACCGCGGTAAGACCTTCCTGCCACTCACCTCGAACCTGCCCAACGGTTGGGTCAGGCAATTGGTCGTGCTGCCCGGAAACAACGGTCCCGATCGTCGCCCCATCTTCGCCTTGGTCGATCACGGCCCGGCGGGAACCAATCCCGGTATCGCAGGCACCCACATCTATAAATCCTCCAACAGCGGCCAGAGCTGGTCCGATATCACCTTCGAACTCGACAGCCTTCCCCGTGCCGCAACACCGAATCAGATCCTGCCCGACCCCGCCAATCCCATGTCCAATATCATGGTTGTCGTCGCTGACGCGCCGGAGGTCGAGGGTAGCCTCAACGGTGTCTACCGTTGGACCGGGTCCGAGTGGCTCCCTTATTACCGCTCGCCCGGTCTCGGTTTTAACAAGGATCTCCATCCCGGGAAATTCTCCCGGCTTCTCGTGGATCCCGAATTCACCAATCATTGGTTCGCAGGCAGCTTCGCCTATGGAATCTATGAAACCTTCAATTCCGGCTTGTCCTGGACGCGTATCTACGTCAATCCCGCCTCCCACCTCACGACCTTCGACCTCGCCTACATCGATCGGGAAGGCCCCACGCTGCTCGCAGCCGTTGCCAATCAGCTCACGACCAGTCAGCGCCACTCTGAGGCCCAGGGAGTGGTCGTCCTGCAAAAGAACGATTGGGACCAATGGGTCCTACAAGACGGCCAGTTGATCAATCGATCGATCGGTTCCAAGGAGGTCCGCTTGGTCCTCCCGGATACCCATCGCCCAGGCAGGGTCTACGTCGGTACCGGCGGAAACGGCCTCTTCATCTCCGCGCAGTGATCAGGTCTCCCGCCGTTTACCCTTGCATGCACACCGGGTCTTTCGATATTCCTCAACCTGACCATCGACCGGTGGATGCTTCCCCGGAAGAACGAATGACTTCTACACCCTGTGAGCCCATCATGCACCTCTCTTCATTCCTCCGACCGACCCGTGCCATCGGCGCTATTGCCCTGCTGGTAATGCTGACCGCCACGCCACGCCTTTGCGCCGCAACAACGGCTCAATCCGACACACTCCCCTCCTGGACGAACCTCTTCGATGGGTCCTCGCTGGATGAGTGGGAGACCATCGGCAGCGCCGTATGGCGCATCGAGGAAGGTGTGATGGTCGGGACCCAAGACGGCGATCCCGCGCGCTCGGGCCTGATCGCCAGCCGCCGCCAATTCCAGGATTTCGAGCTCGAACTCGATTTCATGATCGACGAGCACGGCACCTACAACAGTGGGGTCTATCTGCGCAATACCCCGGGTTCCGGCGGACGCACCGGCTATCAGGTCAATATCGGACGGGGCGTCGCAGAGGAATACTGCGGCCTCTTCTATCGCGATTGGCTCTCCAAGGGGGATGCGGACGATTCCATTCGCAAGATCAACGATTGGAATCAGTACCGCATCATCGCCCACGGCCCGCATATCGTCGTCTACCTCAACGGCAAAAAGATCGTCGACTACGTCGATCCACAGCCTGAGCCTAAATTGCTCCAGAAAGGTGTAATTGCCTTCCAGACATACGGGGCTGAGGGACATGCCGGTTGGGTGAAGTTCCGCAATATCCGAATCCGTGAGCTGCCCGATCCACTCCCCATCCCCGAGAGCCTGCCCGAAGACGCCTTCTCCATCATCGCGCTGCCGGATACCCAAGTCTATTCAAGGCTCTATCCCGACCTCTTCCTCGCCCAGACCGAGTGGATCAAACAGAATGTCGACACCCTCAAAATCGCCTGCGTGGTCCATGAAGGCGATATCACCGACCGCAATTCCATCCCCGAATGGGAAGCCGCTGACCGCGCCATGAGCGTCCTGGACGGAGTCGTGCCCTATTGCATGGCCCTCGGAAATCACGACCTCGCACCCGGCGGCAATGCCGCGGTCCGCGATGCCGAACACTTCAATCATTACTTCGGCACCCAGCGCTTTGAGAAGTATGCCTGGTACGGCGGGAACTTCGAGGAGGGCAACGAAAACGCCTACTACTTGATCGATACCCCCGCCATCAACCTCCTGGTCCTCTGCCTCGAATTCGGCCCTCGCGACGAGACCCTGGCCTGGGCCACCGAGATCGTCCGAAAACACCCCGATCGAAGGGCAATACTTGTCACCCATTGCTACATGTACTCCGATGAGACCCGGGTCGGTGAAGGCGATGACTGGAATCCTCACGACTACGGCGTCAAAGGCAATGACGGCGAGGAGATCTGGGAGAACCTGATCCGTGAGAACAAGGAGTTCTTCCTGGTCCTCAGCGGCCACATCCTCCACGACGGGCTCGGCCGATTGACCAGTACCGGCGCCCACCATCAAACCGTCCACCAGGTCCTTGCCAACTATCAGATGAAGGAACAGGGCGGCAACGCCCGCCTCCGCATCATTACCTTCCTGCCCAGTGCTGGAAAGATCGTCTTCAATACCTATTCCCCGGTCCTGGGACATTTTGAGACCGATCCGCAAAATCAGTTCGAACTGCCGCTGCTTTTGCATTCCGAGACTGAATGAGCCCAAAGCAGCATGCACGGATCATCGCATCGGGGAGAGAGCGGTTGAACCACCGCGATCTCCCCGTTTTCTTTTGAAAACTCATATGCCCAAACTCTTCTCCAATCCCAAACATCGACTGATCCTGATCCTCAGCGCGCTGCTGACTTGCAGCTTCTGGGCGACCGGCCTGATCAGCTTTTTCGTCTCACGCACATCCCTTCGCCAAGAGATCATCGCCACCGCCCTGCCGCTTGCCAGCGATAACATCTACACCGAAATCCAGCGGGATATCCTGCGACCCGCCTTCATCTCATCCATGATGGCACACAACACCTTCGTCAAAGACTGGCTCCTCGAAGGTGAGCAGCAACCGGAGTTGATCGAAAAATATCTCAAGGAAATCATGGTGGAATACGGGACCGTCACCAGTTTCCTCGTCTCTGAAAAGACACGGATCTACTACCATGCCAATGGTATTCTAAAGCAGGTGCACCCTGATGAGCCCCGCGATATCTGGTTCTTTCGGGTTCGGGAAATGAAGGCCGAATCTGAGATTAACCTTGATCCTGATCTCGCCAATCGGGATGAGATGACGATCTTCATCAATCAAAAGGTCTTGGGATACCAGGGCGAATTCCTCGGTGCTACCGGTGTCGGACTCACCACTCACGCCGTTGTCGATCTGATTCGATGCTATCACGAAAAATACGACAGCGATGTGATCTTCGTCGATCCAACCGGAAAGGTCATGCTGCAAAACCCGCACTCAGAATTCAGCGGCTCCACAATGCAGGAAATCCCGGGGCTCGCCCCAGCCATCGAATCGATTCTGGCCAACAACGAGTTCGGCTTCCACTTTCGACACAACGGCTTCAGGGTCCATGCACAATCACGCTATATCCCTGAATTGGATTGGCATATGATCGCTCTGAAGAACGAAGCCCATGCGGTGAAGCAACTCTACGCGAACCTCCTGGCCAATCTGCTTATCTGCACCCTGATTACGGTCGTGATCCTCCTTATCACCCAATGGACCATTAACGACTTCGAAGCCAGAAGCAGATCGCAGCAAGCCGAGATCCACTCGCTGCGCGGAATCCTACCCATCTGCTCCCTATGCAAGAAGATCCGCGATGATCAAGGTTACTGGAGCCAGATCGAGACCTATATCAAGCAACACTCAGACGCGCACTTCACGCATGGGATGTGCCCCGATTGCATGCGTCAGACATACCCTGATCTCTATTCCAATATCGATCGCATATCCAAACTCCTGACCGGTGGGAGACGGGCCACAATTGAAGAACTCGCCCGCGCCACCAACCAGGATGAAAGCTCCCTGCAACGTATCCTCAACCTGATGCTCGATGACAAAACTCTTTCTCTGGTCGAAGCCGGCGGAGTCCAATACTACCGCCTTTCGGACAAACACTTGCACGATGCCTGATACCCCAACCCCGATCAACGTCGCGCTTAGATTGGAGCTTAACCCATGCGCACATGCACTCTTCGATCCCGCTTCTTCAGCAGATTGGTTGTTCTCTCCTCGCTCCTGTGGACAGCATCCGCTGCCACCTCATTGACCGCTCTGCCGGAATTGACCGCTCCGCCCTTCCTGCACGATCCCTCCCAAATCGTACAGGAGGCCGGCCGGTACTGGGTTTTCGCCACCGGCAACGGCGTCCAGACCCATTTTTCCGACGATCTCGAGACATGGTCCCGCGGCCCGCAGGTGTTCAGTACCCTCCCCGAATGGCACAAGGAAGTCGTGCCGGCCCATCGAGGACACCTGTGGGCACCCGATATCATCAAGGTCAATGACCGCTACCTCCTCTTCTATTCCGTCTCGAGCTGGGGCAAAAATCGGTCCGCCATCGGCCTGGCTACCTCACCCACGCTCAACCCCGATCAAACGGACTATGCATGGACCGACCGCGGAGTCGTCGTGCAGTCCGCCCCTGAGGACGACTTCAATGCCATCGATCCCGCCGCGTTTCTGGACGAGGACGGCCGGCTCTGGCTCACCTTCGGCTCCTTCTGGAGCGGGATCCAACTCATCGAACTCAATCCGGAGAGCGGACTGCCCATCGCCCCCGATCCTCCCCTCCACAACCTCGCCGATCATGAGTCCATAGAGGCCCCATTCCTGGCCAAACACAACGGATTCTATTATCTCTTTGTGAACTGGGGCGCGTGCTGCCGCGGAGTCGACAGCACCTACGAGATCCGGGTCGGACGCAGCTCCAACATCACCGGCCCTTACCTCGATCAGGACGGTAAGGACATGCTCACCGGCGGAGGCACACTCCTGCTCGGCCGCCAGGGCGACTTCATCGGACCCGGCCACGCCGCCCTCCTGCAAGCCGCAGATGACACCTTCCTCAGCTGCCACTTTTACGATGGCGCCCGGCGGGGCAGGGCGACCCTCGCCATCCGGTCGTTCCATTGGTCCGCAGAGGGATGGCCCTCTCTCGACCCTGACCTGCCACCCCAGCCATGGTCGACATACCAAGGGCCATCGGGGCGCCCTGGTTCCGGCAAGACCATCGTCTTCGTCACCGGTGACGAGGAATACCGCTCCGAGGAGGCAATGCCCGCACTCGCCCAGATCCTGGCTGAACACCACGGGTTCACGTGCCATGTCCTCTTCTCGGTCAACCCGGACACCGGGATGCGTGATCCCAACGCTCAGACCAATATCCCTGGTCTCCACCTGCTCGAATCCGCCGATCTCATGGTCCTTTTCACACGCTTCCGTCAGCTGCCGGACGACCAAATGGCCCGGATCGATCAATACCTCCAATCCGGCAAGCCGATTTTTGGGATCCGCACCGCGACCCATGCGTTTGCCTTTCCAGCCGACTCCACCAGCCGATTCAAACACTACTCCTGGAATCACCAATCCTGGCCCGGCGGCTTCGGTCGCCAAGTGCTCGGCGAGACCTGGGTCGACCACCACGGAGCGCACGGTAAGGAGAGTACCCGCGGCATTCCCAATGCCGCCATGGCCGATCACCCGATCCTTCGTGGCGTCGGCCCAATCTGGTGCCCGACCGATGTCTATGCCGTGCGCGATCCCAGTCCCGATGTGCTCGTCTTCGGTCAGGTCCTCTCCGGTATGCAGCCCTCCGATCCCCCCCTGGCCGGATCCAAAAACGAGCCGATGATGCCGGTCGCATGGATCCGGCAATACCAAGCTCCCTCCGGGACGAAAACGCAGGTATTCTGCTCGACGATGGGCGCCGCCGTTGACCTGAAAGACGAAAACCTCCGACGCCTCATGGTGAACGCCGTTTATTGGCTCACAGACCTCTCCGACGCCATCCCCGACAAGTCCAACGTCGACTTCGTCGAGCCATACAACCCCTCATGGTTCGGGTTCAGAGAATAGCCCGTCCTAACCTCACTCCCCCCCCATCCGGAGCCGGGGGGCCTGAGCAGAGGCGCTGTGGCGGTTTCGACCGGCCTTGGATTTTCGAGAATTTTAAGCCGTTTCCTGCTGGTGGTCCCAGAAAGGCATATGCCGAACCAAGATCGGGGTCGGGGTCGCTATCGGTATCGGTATCGGTATCGAAGGGACGCGGAATGGGGTTTCGATACGAAAAACCGGCAAGCAACCGTGTTGTTGCGGTGCTGACAAAAATCGGCAGCAAGGTTTGAGCGGTGCTCAGTGGGGCGGGTGCCGTTCAGAACAGGCCTCGATCCCGATTTCGATTTCGATTTCGATTTCGATTTCGATTTCGATTTCGATTT
>CALLYA010000456.1 GCA_937875495.1 uncultured Verrucomicrobiota bacterium | reverse complement strand
CTTTCCAGTTTTTTTTGCCAAAAATTCTTTCCCTAACACGCTTTTTTCAGGACTAGAAGACCGCACCATCAGTAATCGCGCTCGCTCTCATTATCACGCACGCTTACCGGAAGGGACGCGGGGAGAAATCGCTGGTCAGGAATTGCTAGCATGAGATATGCTCAACTTGGGTCAGCTCGATATGATCGACGGAGAGCACACCTCGCCACGCGCAGCCGTCAGGAGAGAGAAAACAAACAGGCGTATGGGAGCCACCAACCACCCATGACCGATTACGATCAACTGCGCCATCGGATGGTCGCTCAACAGATCGCCGGCCGCGGCATCAGCGATCCACGCGTCCTCAGCGCGATGGAGCGCGTCCCCCGCCACCTCTTTGTGCCCCAGAAAGAGCGCTCCGCAGCGTATGGCGACTACCCGATCGCCATCGGCTCGGAACAGACGATCTCCCAACCGTTCATTGTCGCGTTCATGACCGAGGAGCTGCGCCTTGAGCCGCATCACACCGTCCTGGAGATCGGGACCGGTTCCGGCTACCAAACCGCTGTTCTCGCAGAGATCGTAGAACGCGTCGTCTCCATCGAACTACGACCGGAACTGGCGGAGCGCGCATCAGAGACCCTCCTGCGGCTCGGCTATTCCAACGTTGAGGTGCATTGCGGCGACGGTTTTGAGCCGTGTGCCAAGGAACCGGGCTATCCACGCATCATCGTCACCGCCGCCCCGCCCATCACCCCGCAACCCCTCATCGACGCGCTCGCCAACGGTGGACGGATGATCCTGCCCGTAGGGCATTCCTGGGCGGCACAAGAACTGTTGGCGGTCAGTAAGGACTCCCATGGCACAGTCACCGAGCAGTCGCTGCTCAGCGTCCGCTTCGTGCCGATGATCCACCAGGAACGCCTGCACCCGACCCATCCCCCGCGAGACCCGCAGGCAGGCTAAAACAAAACGGCACGACCACCGTCAGATGGGGCCGTGCCGTATCGAGTCGCTACAAAAACTCGGCAGCGCGTCAGTTGCGATCGATGCAATTGAGGTCCTCAAACGCCTGCTTCAGACGCGCGACCATCGTATCTTCACCCTTCCGCAGCCAGACGCGCGGGTCGTACTTCTTCTTGTTCGGCTTGTCCTCGCCCTCGGGATTGCCGATCTGGCTCTGCAAATACCCCTTGTTCGCCTCGTAGTAATCACGGATCCCGATCCAGTAGGCCCACTGCGTGTCGGTGTCGATGTTCATCTTGATCACACCGTACCCGATCGCCTCGCGGATCTCTTCCCGGCTCGAGCCGGAGCCGCCGTGGAATACAAAGAAGACGGGACGCTCACCCGTGTTGTACTTCTCCTGAATGAACTTCTGGGAGTTATCCAGGATCTTCGGGGTCAGCACCACGTTGCCCGGCTTGTAGACGCCATGCACGTTGCCGAACGACGCCGCGATCGTGAAGCGATCGCTGATCTTCGACAGGCGCTCATACGCATAGGCCACGTCTTCCGGCTGCGTGTACAACGCGGAGTTGTCGACCTGCGTGTTGTCCACACCGTCTTCCTCACCACCCGTCACGCCCAGCTCGATCTCCAGCGTCATCCCGATCTTGCTCATCCGCTCGAGATACCGGCAGCAGATGTCCAGGTTCTCCTCCAGCGGCTCCTCCGAGAGATCCAGCATGTGCGAGCTGAAGAGCGGTTTGCCGGTCTGCTTGTAAAACGCCTCGCCGGCATCAAGCAGGCCGTCGATCCAAGGCAACAGCTTCTTCGCCGCGTGGTCGGTGTGCAGAATGACCGGTACGCCGTAAGCCTCGGCCATCAGATGCACATGCTGCGCACCCGAAACCGCACCCTTGATCGCCGCCTGCATGCCGTCGTTCGGACATGCCTTGCCGGCATAAAAGGCAGCCCCACCATTCGAGAACTGGATCATGACCGGTGAGTTGACCACCTTGGCCGCTTCCAAGACGGCATTGACCGAGTTGGTGCCAACCACGTTGACGGCAGGCAGAGCGAATTGATTCTCCTTGGCCAGCTGGAAGATTTTTTGTACGTCGTCGCCAGTGACGACTCCAGGCTTGACCAGATCCAGTACTTTCTGGGGCATTGCTAACTCCTTGAAGTGGTTCATTGCATAGTGCGTTGCGAATCACGTTACCTAAATAACATCATCGCCCAAAAAGCAATCACGGCGGGAGGTTCCGGCCTGGAGGGCCGCATCAGCAGTCCCAGAGGAAAAGCTGCATGACAGGTTATTCCGGGGCTGTATTCGGCTCACGGCGGCCGCCCTTTCTGTCGAGGGAATCGACAGAATCGATTCATTCGATCGAATCGATTCCCTCGAATCTCTCGAATTCCTCAGGGTTATCAACCAGTCCGGATTGGGGCGCCATGAAGGGGGTAACGCGGTGTGTTTGGGTCGAAACGGCAGCAAAGGGCTGAAGCGGGTTACTGCCCAGCAACTCGCGCGAAGCGCTTCCGGGGCTGACCTCCGACCTCTGACCCTCGCGCGGGGGCCCGAAGCCCCCGCGCCGCAGCACGCAAAGGCGTGCTGCGTAAATCAGGCGTTGTTCGCCTCTACCTGATGCAGATGCACATCCGTCTGCGGATACGGAATGCTGATCCCCGCCTCATCAAACGCCCGCTTGACCGAGCGCGTGATCGCCCAATAAACGTCCCAATAATCCGAGGTCATCGTCCAGGGGCGGCAGATGAAGTTCACCGAAGAGTCGCCAAGCTCATTGACCCGAACCACGGGCTCGGGCGTCTTCAACACCTTCGGATGCTCCGTCACAATCCGCTCCAGGATCGCTTGCGCCTTGTCCAGGTCATCGCCGTAGCCGACACCGAACACCATGTCCACCCGCCGGTTCGGTGAGCCGGTCACGTTCGTGATGATCCCACCCCAGATCGAGTTGTTCGGGACGATCATCACCTTGTTGTCCGGCGTCTTGATCGTCGTCGATACCAGGTTCAACGACTCCACCGTGCCTGCCACTCCCCCGGCTTCCACGAAATCACCCACGTCAAAGGGGCGATACCCCAGAATCATCAGTCCGTTCGCGAAGTTGCTGAGCGACCCCTGCAAAGCAAAACCAACCACAAAACCGAGGGCGCCGATCGCCGCAAGGATCGGACCGATGTTCACCTCGAGCGCCGCCAGCGCAACAATCACGCCAATCGCAATGATCACCCGGCGAATCGCCTTCGAAAGGAATTGACGCATCAGCATCGAAAGCGACTGACTCCCCATGCTCAATCCGCGGTCCACCAACTTACCGATTACCCGTGCCAAGATCCAGAACGCCAAGAGGATCGCCAGAAATTTGACCAGGTTGAAAACCCAACGAATGCCGCCCTCCGGCGATTTCACCCACTCCGTGATCGTCAGCCACGCCGAACTGACGTCTTTGACGTCGACCGTCAAACCGGAAACCGCCACCAGGTAGAGCCGCTCCGTACTGGGGTCGCCACCCTTCTTCTCCCACGCATTCATCACCGCATTCGCGCGGTCCACGAGTCCGACCCGCTCGCTCTCCAACGCGGCCTTCTGCTTGATCATGGCCGCGATCGCCTCCGCAGCCGTCGCCTTCTGGGCCTGGATCTCCTCGTCAGCCGCAGCTTTCGCCGCCTTGATCTGCGCTTCCGCGGCCTCCTTGGCCGCCTCAGCGGCCTCAAGCGCTGCCTCCGCTTCGGCCTCAGCAGCAGCCTCGGTCTCCGCCTCCGAAGTGGCAGTCGCCTCTGAGGCTGCCGTCCCGGCCTCAGTCGACTCAGATGCCGCCTTCGCCTCCTCGACCGCGGCCTTGGCCTCATCCGCCGCCGCTTTCGCCTCCTCCTCAACGGCGGCCTTCGCCTCCGCGGTGACCGCTTTCACTTCCTGCTTTGCGGCGTCTACCGTCTCCTCAGAGAGCTGCTTCTGCGTCCGGATCTCGATCTCAATCTCGCTGATCTCCTGGACCTTACCCTTGACCAGGCCGATCCAGGCCGCAGCCTCCACAGCCAGCTCCTCCTTCGTCAGCGGCCGCAACAACAGCTCCAAATGATCCACCGGTATCGTCGGATCGCCGACCGTCACGGCAGTGTATGCCTCCGGCGCGGCCTCAGCCGTCTGCGCCCTGACCCCGAATGCACTCCCCAACAGCGTGACTAATACGAATGCCACCAACCAGTGATTGAACAAAGTTCCCCTGTGCATCATGTCAACCAATCCCCTCTCCTGACCCTTAACAACGACGTTTTGTAAAATTGTCCCACATGCGAGCCGATTCCAGAATCAGCCCCCCAACATGCCCCCGCAGTCTGCGTAACATACATTTCTCCAGCCCACTCTGCCAGGGCCGACAGGAAAGAGATCATCCCCAGAAGGGATCGGCCAGGCTGGAAGTCGTCCGAAAAGGTCAATGGCGAAGCAAGCTCGGGGGCGGGGTCGCTATCGGAATCGAAAGGACGTGGTATGGGATTCGGCGACGCGAAACCGGGTGCCGCAACCGTATTGTTGCGGTCCTGACCCAACTCGGCAGTGAAGCTTGAGCGGTCCATGAGGGCCGGGTGCTAACCAGGGCAGGGATCGATCCCGATTTCGATTTCGTCGATTTCGTCGATTCCGATTCAGACAATGATCTGACTGATCGGCAACCATTGCCTGGAGGCGACGCATGAAGGAGCGCGCCTTTTCGTACGACCTCCTGCTACAGGATTGGTCAGCTGGAAACGGTAAATCTAATTATTCCCAAAAAAGTCTGGATCAGCGCATCGGTCCTACACACCCCCATTACCAGGTCGAAAACGCCTTTGCGCCTTTGCGCCTCTGCGCCTCTGCGCGAGGCCTCCCGTTCCGGATGGCATGGTCATGCCATGGCCGCATGCGCCCGGAAGTTGCGGAATCCGTTTCCGTTTGGAACCGGTTTCAGATTATAGTGTCCGCTGGTTCCACCCCCTCCGCCGAGGGAACGTATGACCAGCCTCCGGCCGAAGGCGACCTTCGGTTCCATTTTGAAGTACAAACATGAGATCTGTTCCATGCCTACAACGAAGTTTCCAGCAGTAGCCGCAGCCCTCTGTACCATCCTCGCCGCAGGCAGCCTCTCCGCCAAGGCGCCCATCTTCATGCCCATCAAAGTCGATGGCCCCGTGCATGCCCCCGAAAAGGGAAGCTTCTGGTACGGGCCCTTCGCAGAGGGCAGCGCCGTCTTCGACCTCAACGGCGACGGCTGGCTCGATATCACCTGCGGCCGCAACTGGTACGAAGGCCCGAATTGGGTCAAGCACACCGATTACCGCGAGAATTCCAAGACCTTCGGTGAGTTTCAGGACAACAACGGCGAGGTCGCCTACGACGTCGACCGTGACGGGGATACCGATCTCATCGGCTCCGGCTGGATGGGCAACGGTATCTTCTGGTACGAAAACCCCGGTCGCCCGCTCGAGCCAGGCGAACAGTGGGTCACACACAAGATCCACGATACCGAGTGGACCGAGGGCTTCATGGTCGCCGACGTCGACTCCGACGGCGATCGCGATATCATCCTCAATCACTGGGATCCCAAGGAAGGCCAGTTCTGTACTTGGCTTGAACTCCAGCCCGGACCCGTCTACATCCCGCACCACCTCGGCACCGCCGGCGATATGCACGGCGTCGGGCTCGGCGATGTCAACGGCGACGGCCGCAATGACCTCGTCACCCGCGAGGGCTGGTACGAGGCGCCCGCAGACCCACACAGCGATAAGTGGGCGTTTCACGCCGATTGGAACATCGAAGAACATGCCAGCATTCCAATCCTCGTCATGGATGTCGACCAAGACGGACTGAATGACCTCATCTACGGCAATGCCCACGGCTACGGACTCTTCTGGATGCAGCAGGCCAACAACGGCGGCAAACGGCGCTTCACACGCCACGTCATCGACGAAGACAACGGTCAGTACCACACCTTCGCCCTGGTCGACCTCAACGGCGACGGCGTCGATGACCTGGTCACCGGTAAACGCCTGCGCGGACACAACGGCGAGGACCAAAGCGCATTCGATCCGCTCTTCCTCTTCTGGTTCGATATCCAGAAAGGCGCATTCATTCGCCACCCCATCGTATACAATCACCTCGCGCATTACCCCGGCGCCGAAGAGCGCAATCCCGTCCCCCAAATGGCGATCGGTATCGGCATGAACATCAATGTCGCGGACGTCAATAAGGACGGTCGAATGGATATCGTGGTCGGTGGCAAGAGCGGACTCTACATCCTCGAAAACCGGGGATTCCCGCCGACGCAGCCGATGGTCAAGCGGTAACAGCCGCACAAACACACCATGACATGCCTTGGAGGGGATGCCCGTATGACATCCCCTCCATCCCTCATTCCAAGCCTCCGGATCCAGCCTCTCAGGGTCCGTCCCCCCTCCAGGTACAAGACCCAACCAGCCAGGCACGCACCCATGACACTCCCCATCCTGCAACTACTCCCCGGCAAAGAACGCTCCGTCGAGCGCGGCCATCTCTGGGTCTTCTCCGGTGCACTCGCACCCAAGAACCCACAGCCACCCGACGGCGCATTGGTCGAGGTGCGCGCTTCCAACAGCCGCTTTCTCGCTCGGGGCCAATACCAACAATCGGGAGCCATCAGGGTCCGCATCCTCACCCGCGAGCCGGAGCAGATCGATCACGAGTTCTGGACCCGGAAATTGCGCGCCGCGATCGCGATCCGTAACCGGTTGGGACTGCTGGACGGACCCGATACCACCGCCGCCAGGCTGGTGAATGGGGAGGGCGATTTCCTGCCCGGCTTGATCATCGACTACTTCGCAGGGAACGTCGTCATTCAAACGCATTCCCGCGGCATGGAGCTCGCCTGCAAGGACATCGCCAACGCCCTGATCGAGGCGCTGGAGGATCGCGCCTGCTTCATCTGCCATAAGCCGGTCTATATCGGACCAGATACCGCGGGCGAAAAGGTCTCGACCCTTTACGGCGCGCCGGTCGAGCCCTGGTTTCGCGAAAACGGCTTCCGGTTCCGACTCGATTGGGCCGAAGGCCAGAAGACCGGGTTCTTCCTCGACCAGCGCGATCATCGCGCCATGCTCTCCCGCTACGCCTCGGGACGCACCCTCCTCAATGCCTTCTCCTATACCGGTGCCTTTTCCGTCTACGCAGCCGCCGCCGGCGCCGCCGAGGTCATCACCCTCGACAGCTCCGAACGCGCCATCCAGCAAGCAAAACTGAACCTGGAGGCCAATGGCTTCGCCACGGCCGCTTCCAACGTCGTGGTCGGTGAGACGTTGCGCTACCTGAAAGAAGCTCAGCGGGGCTTCGACCTGATCGTGCTCGATCCGCCCGCCTTCGCCAAGCGGCTCTCTGCCAGACACAGCGCGGTCCAGGGCTACAAACGCCTCAACCTGGAGGCACTCCGGAATCTCAATCCAGGCGGCATCCTCTTCACCTTCTCCTGCTCCCAAGCCGTCGACGCCAGCCTCTTCAACGGCACCATCACCGCCGCCGTCATCGAGTCAGGCCGCAATGCCCGCATTCTGCACCGCCTCGCACAGCCCGCGGATCACCCGATCAACCCATGCCATCCGGAGTCCGAATACCTCAAAGGCCTGATCCTCACCGTCGACTGATCGCCCCCACCCGCCGCCGCGCTCCAGCATGAGCCCGTCCGAAAAGGTAGCCGCTTTCCCAACCAGGCTCTCCCATCCGGATCCGGAGAGCCTCCCGCAGAGGGCGCGGTGGCGTTTTCGACCCGGCCATCTTGGAGATTATTTGTAGATATACCGTTTCAGCAGTCCTCGCCTTCCTCCTCCTCCTACTCGTACTCGTACCTGCCCCCTCTGCCTCCCCTCTGCGTTCTCTGCGGGAGTCATCCCCATCCGGCCCCGGAGACCTTTCGTTGTGGCCTATTGACCTTTTCGGACGGGCTCTGGGGGTTGTCCGAAAAGGCGCACTCCTTTAGGCGTCGCCTCCAGACAATGGTTACCGATCAGTCCGATCAGTCCGATCAGTCCGATCAGTCCGATCAGTCCGATCCGTCTCGGAATCGGGGTCGGGGTCGATTCCCGTTCTGGTTGGCACCTGGCACTTATGTGCTGTTCAAACTTTGCTGGCGAGTCGTGTCAGAACCGCAACAATAGGGTTGCGGTACCCGGTTTCTCACGTCCGAATCCCATCCCGCGTTCTTTCGATACCGAGACCGATAGCGACCCCGACCCCGATCTCGCTTCGCCATTGACCTCTTCAGACCGGCTCAGGCTAGGGCGGGGAATGATTTATGGGCGAAGCTGGGGTATGAAAGGGTTAAGAAATATTAGATGCGCGAATTCAGCTTAAAAACAGAACCGATGAAGGACTGAGCAATGCCCAAAGACCCGATCTGCGGAATGGATGTGGCCGAATCGTCACCGATACGAGCAGAGCGCGACGGACAAACCTATTACTTCTGCTGCGAGCATTGTCGGAATACCTTTGTCAATCAGACCGCAGCCGCGAAGCCACATTTCGTCAGCTTCGGAACTAAGCCTCCGGAGTCGGCACCTCCAGCTCAGGACAGTCATTCGCCGCACAGCCACTGCCACTGCGATCACACGGAAGCCACACCCCATCAGGCAGCATCTAAGTACTTCTGCCCGATGTGTCCAGGCATCGAATCCGATACCCCCGGCGACTGCTCCAAATGCGGTATGGCACTGGAGCGAAACCCGGCCTGGACCCCGCCAGCTCCGGGAAAGGCGATCTATACCTGCCCTATGCACCCGGAAGTCCAGCAGGATCATCCCGGTGATTGTCCGATATGTGGCATGCCGCTTGAATCGGCTACCCCAACACCAGCCGCCGATGCAGAAGACGATCATGCGGAACTGCGTGACATGACCCTCCGCTTCTGGATCGGCGCTCTCTTCACGCTTCCGGTCTTCATTCTGGCAATGGCGCACATGTTCCCGCTGCCACGTGCCATGGCCTGGGCCGATAGCCTCGTCTCCGATTGGATCCAATTCGCCCTCGCTACCCCGGTCGTCCTCTGGGCCGGTTGGCCCTTTTTCCGACGCGGCTGGCGGTCGCTCCTCTCAGGGCACTGGAATATGTTCACGCTGATCTCCCTCGGGGTGGGTGCCGCCTACGTCTATAGCGTGATTGCACTGTTCGCTCCAGGGGTCTTCCCACATGCGATGCAGCACGGCGGCAGAGTCGGTGTCTACTTCGAAGCCTCAGCCGTGATTATCGTCCTGGTCCTCCTCGGCCAGGTGCTCGAACTCCGCGCACGAAGCCGTACCGGCAGCGCCATCAAGGCACTCCTCGACCTCGCACCACCTACGGCGCGGAAGGTGGTGCCGGGAGGCGATCAGAAGATCCCCCTTGAGGATGTGAAGGTCGGCGATCTCTTGCGGGTTGTGCCGGGGGACAAGGTGCCAGTCGACGGCGTGGTCGTCGAAGGACGCTCCAATGTCGAGGAGTCGATGATCACCGGTGAGCCGCTCCCAGTGGAAAAGAGCGCCGGTGATCCAGTGACCGCCGGTACCGTCAATGGTACCGGTAGCTTTGTGATGCGGACCGAGCGCGTCGGCAGCGATACCCTGCTGGGACAGATCGTGAACATGGTCGCCGAGGCCCAGCGCAGTCGTGCCCCCATCCAGAGGCTGGCCGACAAGGTCGCCGGAATCTTCGTACCCGCCGTCATGGCAACCTCCGCCCTGAGCTTCGTCCTATGGCTCTGGCTCGGACCCGAGCCACGGTTGGCCTACGCCATCGTCAACGCAGTCGCAGTGCTCATTATCGCGTGCCCCTGTGCCCTTGGCCTCGCCACGCCGATGTCGATCATGGTCGGCGTGGGGCGCGGCGCACAAGAAGGTGTTTTGTTGAAAAACGCTGAGGCGCTGGAGCGCCTCGAGAAAGTCACGACGCTTGTCGTGGATAAAACCGGAACCCTCACCGAAGGCAAGCCCAAGCTGATCGACGTGCTGCCGAACGACGGGATGGATGCAGAGGAGCTCCTCCGGCTCGTAGCATCGCTTGAACAAAACAGCGAACACCCGCTCGCCGCCGCGATTGTACGCGGCGCTAAAGCACAAGAGATCGCGCTGGAACCGGTCGGAGACTTTCACTCCGTCACCGCGGGCGGTGTCATGGGCACCGTATCCGGCCGCTCCGTAGTGACCGGGAAGCCGGCCTTTCTGCGAGGTGAGAAGATCTCGGGACTCGAACCGCTCGAAAGTATGGCGGCCAAGCTTCAGGAAGAGGGAAAAACCGCCGTCTTCGCAGCCGTCGACGGGCAGCCGGCCGGGATTGTCGTCGTCGCAGACCCGATCAAGTCCACTACCGCGGAGGCCGTCCGCGAGCTCCACGCCCTCGGCTTGAGCATCGTGATGCTGACCGGTGACAATCGGCGCACTGCCGCCGCAGTGGCACAATCACTCGGCATCGATGCGGTTGAGGCGGAGATCGAACCCGCCGGGAAGGTTGCCTATGTCAAGAACCTGCGGAGCCAGGGCAAGCAGGTTGCGATGGCAGGCGACGGCATCAACGACGCCCCCGCCCTGAGTGAGGCCGACGTCGGTATCGCCATGGGGACCGGTACCGATGTCGCCATGGAAAGCGCAGGCATCACGCTGGTCCAAGGCGACCTGCGCGGGATCGCCAAGGCGATCCACCTGAGCCGCGCCACCATGAAGAACATCCGCCAAAATCTCTTCTTCGCCTTTATCTACAACACCCTGGGCGTGCCCGTCGCAGCCGGATTGCTCTACCCCTTCTTCGGGCTCCTGCTCAGTCCCATGATTGCAGGCGCCGCCATGAGCCTGAGCTCCGTCTCCGTCATCACGAACGCACTGCGACTGCGAAAGGTGAAGCTGTAGACAAAGGGTATCCGACAAGGTGAATGGCGAAGCAAGATCGGGGTCGGGGTCGCTATCGGTCTCGGTATCGAAAGGCCGCGTGATGGGATTCGGACACGAGAAACCGGGTATCGCAAACGTATTGTTGCGGTGCTGACACAACTCGACAGCGAAGTTTGAGCGGTCCATGAGGGCCAGGCGCCAACCAGAACAGGAATCGATTCCGACCCCGATTCAGCCAATGGTATGACGGATCAGCAACCATTGCCTGGAGGAGCGCGTCTTTTCGGACGGGATCCATCTAGATGTAAAAGGTTGCCTAAACACTGGATACCGTCCAGAAAGTGAACCACAGATAAACACAGATGGACACAGATCAGAAAGGCTCGCAGACGGGTCCACTTTCCCATTCACCATTGGTCGCCTCCTATCGTTGGCAACCAAGGTAAGACACAAACTTGTCAGAGTTCACGCACGCTTGCAGAAAGGACAACAATATCTGTGTGAATTTGTGTTTATCTGTGGTTGAAAAAATGGATTTCTTGCAGCCGGAACCTGCCCCAGCTCGGACTGTCGAAAGGTAGATGGCGAAGCAAGCTCGGAGTCGCTATCGGTCTCGGTATCGAAAGGCCGCGGGATGGGATTCGGACATGAGACCCCGGTTATCGCAACCGTATTGTTGCGGTGCTGACACAACTCGACAGCGAAGTTTGAGCGGTCCATGAGGGCCAGACGCTAACCAGAACATGTATTGATTCCGATCCCGATTCCGACCCCGACCCCGATTTAGACAATGGTCTGACTGATCGGCAACCATTGCCTGGAGGCGACGCCTGAAGGAGCACGCCTTTTCGGACAACCTCTAGCCTGGGTCAGTAGCGCAATTGCCTGGTGTTATGGTTCGCAAGATGGCATGTAAACCGCATGAAAACGCGCATGCCAACTATTCTGGTACTCTTGGGACTGCTCCTGGCTGGGAGGGTCAATGTCGGTGCCGCGGAGAGCGTGTATGAGGCCGACGTCATCATTTACGGCGGAACCTCAGCAGCGGTGACCGCGGCGGTACAAGCCCGGCAAATGGATAAATCAGTGATCATGGTCTCCCCGGATCGGCATCTTGGCGGCCTTTCCTCCGGCGGACTCGGGTTCACGGATACCGGTGACAAATCGGTCATAGGAGGCCTTTCCCGAGACTTCTATCAGCGCGTCTGGCAGCATTACAACCGGCCTGAGGCATGGACCTGGCAAAAGCGCTCTGAATTTGGGAATCGCGGCCAGGGCACCGTTGCGATGGACGGGCAAGAACGCACCATGTGGATCTTCGAACCGCATGTCGCGGAGCAGGTCTTTGAAGATATGATCGCCGAATACGAGATCCGCGTGATACGCGACGAATGGCTCGACCGGGAAAACGGAGTTCTGCTTGAAGGCAAGCGAATCGTCACGTTCCGAACACTCAGTGGTCGGACCTACAAGGGCCGCATGTTTATCGATGCAACCTACGAAGGCGACCTGATGGCGGCCGCGGGGGTGAGCTATCACGTCGGCCGCGAGGCGAACAGCGTCTATGACGAGGAGTGGAACGGTGTGCAGGTCGGCATACTCCACCACGGGCATCACTTCGGCAACATGCAAATCTCACCCTACGTCGTTGCGAACGACCCCACCAGTGGGATTCTCCCGCGCATCACCGCCCAGGCCCCAGGTCGAAGGGGCCAGGGAGACGATAAGCTCCAAGCTTACTGCTTTCGCATGTGTCTCACCGACCACCCCGAGAACCGCCTGCCCTTTCCCAGGCCGGAGGGCTACGATCCGGACCAATACACTCTGCTCCTGCGCGTGCTCGACGCCGGCTGGCGCGAGGTCTTCCACAAATTCGACCGCATCCCCAACGCCAAGACCGATACCAACAATCACGGTCCATTCAGTACGGACAACATCGGCATGAATTACGACTACCCCGAGGCGTCCTATGAACGTCGCCGGGAGATCATCGCCGAACATGAGACGTACCAAAAGGGGCTGATGTACTTCCTCGCCAACGATCCGCGTGTCCCGGAGGACGTTCGGACCGCCATGGGCAAATGGGGGCTCGCGAAGGATGAGTTCACTGACAACGCCAACTGGCCGCACCAGCTTTATATTCGCGAGGCACGTCGGATGATGGGGGCCTATGTAGTGACCGAGAACGACGTACTCGGGAAACGCCTCACCGAGCAATCGATCGGGATGGGCTCCTACACCATGGATTCACACAACGTGCAGCGCTACATCACCCCTGCGGGCCACGTTCAGAACGAAGGCGACATCGGCGTTCACCCCAAGCAGCCGTATAGGATCGCCTATGGCGCGATCACCCCCCGGAAGGAGGAATGCCCCAATCTCCTCGTTCCGGTCTGTGTCTCGAGCTCCCACATTGCCTTCGGCTCCATCCGCATGGAGCCGGTCTTCATGATCCTCGGCCAGAGCGCTGCAACAGCCGCGTGCATGGCGATCGACGCAGAGGTGCCCGTACAGGAACTGCCCTATCCAGAGCTCCGCGCACGCCTGCTTGCGGATGGACAGCGGCTCTGACCACATATTCCGCGAGCACGTTCGGCGTCTAACCCCGTCAAGCCCTCCGCCCGGATGGGGAGGTCTCGCGCAGAGGCGCTGAGGCGCAGGGGGGGAAGAATTGGGAGGCGGGAAATCCAGATCCTTCGAAACTGTTTCCCCGAACTGCCTTTGGTCAGCAGGCTACGGATAACCCCCCAATCTCCCCAACAAGGTTAGAATCAGGCTATTGCCCCTACCCTCCCCCTGGGCAGATCTAAAACGCCACCGCGCCCTCTGCGTCCTCCGCGGGAGGGTCCCCAGGTCCGGATGGGGCCTAATTGCTGCCTCTACCCTTTCGGACGACCTCAAGCTCAACCCCATCCATCCGCTGCTCCGCGCAGTCGATCGGCGGATCGAATTCCAGCACACGATCATCGATCTGGAGTCGGGTCAGTCCGCTCGCCGCAACAGCTTCCAATCCGCCGTCGGCACCGAGACGAAAGGCAAAGAGTCCGGTGGCATCGGCACGCACCCGGTGCCCACCCACGACATGGTCGACCTTCAACGGATCGCCGGCGGCGCTCTCCTCGGCGGCAACGAAAACATGGGTCCCGTCGATCAATCGCGCCATTCCGTGCCGGCCCGGCGCGCGATGCTGTTGACCATCCCACCCTATAACCGCAGTCGCCGGTGTTTGCGGCTCGATCCCCGAATTTCTCAAAAAATCGAGCACCAGTTCCGCGCAGGCCTTGGCGTCGTCTGCAGCCGTCATCCGGGCGGGGAACAGCTCAGTTTGCAGGTCGATCGGCCGTCCGTCGAAGCCAGCCGTCCAGTCACCCACCCGATAGAGTGCGGTATCACCCGCGGCAGCCCGGAGTAAAAAGTCGCGCAGTCCCGGACGCTCGAACTCGGGATGGTAGACCACCACCGCCTGGTACGCCTGCGCACCGTATCGAACCCTGCCGGCCTCATCGATCCGCAGTGCACCGCCGTGCAACTCACTCAGTGGAATGAGATCAGCTGGATAGCCATGCGCCCACAGGGCATCCGTGATGGCAAGACCGACATCGTCATAGGCCGGCCCCGCCCAGTTCATGGCGCAGGTATCACCGAACAAAACCGCAACCGGGCAATCCAACTGGGCACGGGTGATCTCGTTCAACAAGCGTACCCTCTGTTCGCCCTTGATCAGGTCCGGATCAAGCGGCATCCGGCTCGGTCCCACATCCGCCGGCCGCTCCGGATAGTACGGATGATAGTTGATCCTGCCGCCACCCAGCACAGCGGACCACAGTTCACGCTCATAATCCGCGATGGCCGAGGCGTAGAACATGTTGAACCAGACCGGTCCCGTGCATTTCTTGGAGAGCGCGGTCCGCACCGAAAACGGCGTGTGCTCATCAGTCTGTGCCCAGTCCCGCCGAACCGCCCACCAGTCGAGCCCGTTCTTTTTGAACTCACGCCGGTCGGGATGCGGCCACCAGGTCGGATGCGTGCCGACGAAGGTATCCGGTCCCCAAACCGCCTTGACTGCATCGTAGAAATCGGCTTCTACCAAGGCATTGCGTTCACGGCACATCTCCTGATAGTGGTTGATAGCCGCCAGCCGCTCGGTCTCACGCCCCGCCTGAGGGGACCAGAGCAGAACCAGATCAGCAACGAGGTCTCGACCGCCGGTCCGCTCGGCATAAGCATCCGCCATCGCGTTTGAGAACCAGTAGTCGTTCTTGTCCGGGCAACCGGTGAAGTCTGGAGGAAACCCCCATTCGTCCTTCCACGCCCCGGCCAGAGGGAGATCGGAGTACTGCTGAATGATCCGCCGCTGGAACGGCAGCAGATGCGGCGCAAAGACATCGACCGCCCAATGCGAGAATCCGACCATCACACAGGCATAGCGCTCCCGTGTCGCACCCGAGCAGGCAAGCTCCACCTGCACCCGGCTGGCATCCGCTTGGGTGACCCTGTAACCGGCGCTGGAGACCGCTTCCAGACTTGCGGGGTCGATCGCATCGCCGATCCGGCGGTAGGAATAGACGCGAATGAGCCTGCCTGCCACCGGGATGTATGGTGTGGCTGCGCCGGTATAGTGGTCGGAGCGCGACTCGGAAGCGATCTCCAGCATGACCGTCCCGGAGTCCTGGAGCGGCACCTCCCGCATGCGCAACATCTCTTGCAGTTCTTCGGGATATTCCTTCGCGAATGCGGCACGAGCGAGGCGAATGTCCAGGTCCAGCACGATCCCCACACCGCGGGTTGCGGCGTAAGCGACCGCGGCGGCAAACTGATCGTGCACCTCGGGATCAGTGATCTCGCGCTTTGCGACACGCAGCGACGCAGTGAGTAGGTCGAACCGTGCGGTTGGGGCGACCGCATCAACGAACATCCGATATCCCTCCGACTCGAACTCGCGGTCATGCCAGAACCAACAGCCGATCGAGGGAATCCGCAGCCCCCTCTGCTCTCCTGGTATCGCGAACAGGATCGCCGAGGAGAACAGCCCGAGGAATACCGTGGTTATCGGGCACCACCACCGAAAAGTCCGCCTGGAAACGCGCTGCCTCATCCCATCCCTCCTTGTTCGCATGCACCCACCCAAACCCGGGGAAGTATCCGCAGATTACGCAGATTACGCAGATTCGAGCCCCATCTTGCTTCGCCATTCACCTTTTCGGAAGTCCGAGCTGGAGCAGGTTTCGGCTGCAAGAAATCCATTTTTTCAACCACAGATAAACACAGATTCACACAGATA
>CALLYA010000455.1 GCA_937875495.1 uncultured Verrucomicrobiota bacterium | reverse complement strand
ACCAGTTTTGCCATTCTTTTCTGAAGACCACATTACCGACAGAGAACACAGAGGCTTCCCACCTGAAGCACCCCGGATGAATCTCTCCGTGAACTCTGCCCTCTGTGGCTCAATCCGGTTCGAAAAGGCGCACCCCCTCAAGCGTCATCTCCAAGCAATGGTTGCCAATCCGTCCAACCATCGCCTGAAATCGAAATCGAAATCGAAATCGAAATCGGGGTCGGGGTCGAAATCGGAATCCAGTGCTGTATGGCGCCTGGCCCTCACGCACCGCGCAATCCCCAACCCCGAGCTTGTTTCGCCATCCACCTTTTCGGCCGGGCTCAGAGGTCAATCAGTCCTATTCCGCAATGTCCACCCACACAGCGCCCCACTCCTCCAGTTCACCGCGCGTGACCGGCAGAAATCGATCGACCGGTTTGCCACAGGATCCACACGGCATGTTGTCGCCAATATCGGGACTTAACTGGCTCCAATCACACTTGCTGCATGCATACTTGCGCACATTGACCGGGTTCGGGTGGCCGCATTTGGGGCATGCATCCACACGCGCCATCGGATCCGTCATGAACTTGTGCCCACACTTCATGCACTGGTAACCGGCAACCCCGGTATCGAAGTCGGTACTGTCACCCTTGTTGCATCCTGTGGCCGCCAGCCCGATCCCAAGGACCGTCACCGCCAGCAACGCAACCATGAACCGTTGGATCTTCATCATTTCGTTCCCTTTTCCTTTTCAATCATTCACTCACAGAAACTATGGTGGGGCACAACCCAACTATGCCCCTATGCCCCACACCGTTCCACCCTAAAGAATGTTAGGATTCGGTTTCCTCAGCCCGTCTTCCCCAACCGTCAGGGAATGCGAATGCCAACCCTGAAGAACGCTGCCGGATCGACCGCAGGGTCCATGTATGTCCGCATCGCATCCTCCCCTGGTTCCATAGGGCCAACCACAACCCAGGATTCAGGGGCGGAGAGATCCGCCGTTTTCCAGACCTGGTAGAGACGCCCCACACGACCGAAATACCCGATCTCAAAGCCATCAACCGTCCTCTCCACACGAACATCAAACCGGCTCAGCGGATCGTCCGGGGCGGTGAGCGCAACGTACTCCTCCCAGTTGCTCGCACCATCCTGATCGGCATCCGCCCATTTGCCCGAGATCAACTCATCCTCGAGTTCAACCGACGTTAGATAACCCGAAATCCAATTCCAATAAGCCTCCGGCGCCTTGGAGAGCCGAACGTTGTCCAAACCCTCCAACTCCATGTTGTTGATCCATTCACTGCGAATCGAGATCGCGATCGCATCACGCATCTTCATTTCGAACTCGCCACGGCTCACCCCAAACGCCTCCGGCGTGAGCGCGAACTCATAATGCTTCCATTCCTGCGGAATCGGCACCTCGGCACAATCTTGAAAGAGGTTGCCATGAGGGCTGATCACCGCAACCATCCAACCCGGCTCCAGAAGGTTTTCAACGGTTCCCTCAATGATCTTGAGATCGAAGACAATCGACTCATACCCCCTCCAATCCCCAGCCCAGGCCTCGGGCGAAAACCAACCGGCATTCAGTTCGGCATCGTCCATGATGATAAACCCGTCAGGGTTTCCACCCTGTTGCTGATGCGCAGCAGGATTCATGTTGAACGTCCAGTCGCTTCCCGTCCATCCGTTACCACGCCAGCCCTCGGAATCGGCACTAAAACGGCTGAAGCGCTCCGGAGGTGTTGTCAATAGAGTGGCATCCGCGATCAGCGCCACCTCATCCATCCCCGTTCGGTCGATCGCACCAGCCCCGCTCACGAGATCCGACTCAATCCATAGATAGGCTACGTCGCCCAAAATGGCATCAAACTGGCCCGCATCCACCCCAAACGCCTCGGGAGTGAGCTCCATTGTGTAGGGCGTCCAGGAGCGGTAGGGGGTCGGCAAGGTCTGACTAATCGAGCTCCCATCCCAGGTCACGATCCAGATGTGCAGCGGCAAATCGCCACGGTTCCGGCCCAGGGTCTTGAGGAACAATCTCAATTCCTTGAATTCGCGCCAATCCCCGCTCCATCCGTCCGGCGATTGGAACCTGCCCGTGCCCGTGCCAAGATCCTCACTGGTGAGATACCCCCCGGTGAGTCCGCCCATCTCCGCCCAACCACGCAGACTGTTACCGATGGCAAGCCACCCCTCCGCGTCGGCCCCGAACCGCGAGACCAAACTGGTTTCAAACCGGCGCGGAACAAAGGGGCCCGTGCTGAGCACCACATTGTCGAGATACGCCTGGTCGTCTCCCGAATCGTGTTCCCCGCGGATCCAAATTTGGTTCACATACGACATCACCCCGTCGAAGACCTCCTGATCCACCCCAAACGATGCCGGCGCGAGGTCGATGTGATGGCGCTGCCATTGCCCGTCCGTAATCGTCGCGTTCCAGGTCAGCACCTGGCCGTTCGCACCAAAAAACTCGACCAGAGGAATGTCCGTCTGGGTCCCCCCCGAAGAGTCCCACATGAAATCGAAACTCAATTCCGTGAACCCCCGCCAATCCCCCGCCCACGAAGGGGGCGAGGCAATCTTGAAGTATCTGCCATCCCGCCAATCATCCCCGTGCAAACAGTAGCTGGGCCGCCCCATCTCCACCACCGAAAGTGTTGTGTCATCCACCGGCAACCACCCGGCAACACTGTTGTCCAAAGGATCCACCGTCGCAGAGGTAAACCGTTCGATCAGACTTTCACTGTGGACATGAATCGGCGCGTCGGTCACCAGGACCCGATCGAGCCCCACGGTCTCACTCGCGGAGGTGTACTCCGCCAGGATTCGCATCTCCACGACATCCGCCATGATCCCATCAAATATCGCCTTCTCCACCCCAAAGGCCTCCGGAACGAGACCGATTTCATAGTGCGTCCAGGTCCAGAGCGGCGCCGGCCCGTTCCACCGCATCTCCTGACCGTTCGCACCAACGATCACAACGATGTCCCCACGATCGCTGTCCGCGTAATGCCGGCTCGTGATCGCCATATCAAATCTCAAGGCCTGATAGGCCGACCAATCGCCGGACCAATCGACCGGTGACACAAAATGCCATTCCGTGCCGGTCCCGGAACCCTGAAGAAATGCGCCGTCAGACCCACCTGCCGCTTGCCATGAAAGAATCGCACCGGCGTCGCTCGCCCCCCAACCCTCCATGTCGACCTCGAAACCGCTTTCCCAATCATGGAATTCCTGCCCCCAGACAGCCGAAGTCGCCCAAATAGAAATCGTCGCCGTGAACGCTAAAAAGGAAACCGTGTGCACTTTCATCGCTGCCTCGCCTTCATAGTTGGAAGCCGTGGAGCCTCCCAGCTGGCATACCCTCCCCGCCTGGAGGCAGGCAATATCTATGGCGCACCAGTTCAAATTGGCAATAGCAAAATTGCATCAACCATCGTCCTCCACGGAAAGAAGGGGATCCGCAGAGGCCCCTCCACATGCCCGCACTTGAGGAAGAAGAAACCTCCGCCCCACTCCCTCAGTCAGCGCTCCACTCACAGCAGACTTCGCAGCATGGGCTTACACGGTGCGCCAAACCTTGATCAAGCCGGGGGCCAGATTCGGGAACAGGGAAGCGGGACGAGTACGAGTAGGAGTACGAGGTTATCGAGGAAGACGATGCCCTTGGGTAGCCAGACCGTCTCGGTCTGGTGACATCGGGACATCGAAATCGAAATCGAAATCGAAATCGGGATCGAAATCGTGCTTCACCGAAACGTACACGTACACAGCGAAGCGGTACACGTTCCCGTACACGAGCATGCGAATGGGACCGGATCGCGGGAGGGCTCCAGTTTCGCGGGGGCGTGTACGAGTACGAGTACGTGTACGAGTACGAGTACGTGTACGTGTACGTGTACGTG
>CALLYA010000454.1 GCA_937875495.1 uncultured Verrucomicrobiota bacterium | reverse complement strand
GTGCGACCGGCGAGGAGGTCTGGAGGACCCCGAACCCCAGGAAGTGGAAGATGACCCACTCTTCCGTGACGCCGATGCCATTCAGGGGCAGTGATTTGCTGTTGTACTGCGCGAGCGGCGGAGTGGTCGGTGTGGATGCGGCCGATGGCTCGTTGTTGTGGACCTCGGATGCCTGGAAGGTCTCGATCGCGAACATCGCTTCTCCGCTGCCGTTTGAGGACGGGCGCATCTTCTTCAGTGGCGGCTACAATTCCGGCTCGATGATGGCGCAACTGACCCGGGGCAGCGACGGCGGCTTTACGATGGATGAATTGTATCGGCTGAAGGCCCGCGAGTATGGGTCGACGCAACAGACCCCGGTATTGTTCAAGGACCACATCCTCGGCATTCGTCCCAACGGCGATCTGGTCTGTCTTGCCCTGGACGGCACCTTGGTATGGGCCAGTGGGAAGGACCACCGGTTTGGGCTGGGACCGATGATGCTGGTGGACGGGTTGATCCTGGCCATGGACGATTTCGGCACGATCACGATGGCAGAGGCTTCGGTGGAGGCATTCAAACCGTTAGGCAGCTTTGCCGCGTTTGATGGGCATGATGCCTGGGGGCCGTTTGCCACGGCTGGAACCCGGGTCATCTGCCGTGATTTCACGACGATGCGCTGTTTCGATTTCGGTGCGCAGTAGGGAGGAACGATGAACCGATCAAATGGATGGCCGCAATCGGACGCAATCAGGATTTTATTGTCTGGAACTCTTCTCCGCTTCGGTTGCTCAGTTGGGAGACCGAGATGAAGGGGGACTGGATGGAACGACGGGATTTCTTGCGACGGGTAGTGCGGCTCACCGTACTCGCCGGGCTGGTAGGCTTGGGCGTGCGGGTGACTCGGGGCGGTGGGGGACTGAACCGGGGACAGGTTGCCGCAGGCGGCTGTGTTGGCTGTCCGATTCTGCGCAGCTGCGGACGGCGGGAGATCGAGGGCGATGGAAGCTCCGGCTGCCGCTGGGCAGGCCCGAGTAATTCGGAGGGTGATCGATGAGCGGGCGCGAATCCAAGGAGAACCGTCGCCGTTTCCTTCTGCGTGCGGCTGGAGCGGGTGCCTTGCTCGGCGCAGGCGCAGCAGGGGGGATTGTCGTGCACCGGCAGATGCCCCGCGCCCGAGCGGGACGCGGTGTTACGGCCCGCCTGAAGCCTGGCCGAGGGTATGATCTCGAGGCCTTGGCGCAGGTCGATCCCGCACTGATCGGTTATCGCAGGGACCTCCGGTTCAGCACCGGCATGAAGGCCGCCCGGGGGCTGGCGGTAACGGAGGCTGGCGAGGTCTTGGTGGCCGGGGACCACGGGTATGCTCGGTTCTCGGCAACAGGCGAGGCGCTCCTCGCCGAGCCGATTGATGATTCTGCCCGCGCGGTTTGGTGGGATTCGGAATCGGGTGCTGTCTGGGTTGCCGGCGAGCGGCGGGTCTATCGATTTGCGGCTACCGGTGGGCTTGAGGCCCAATGGCCGATGCCGTATGAGGGTGCGCATGCTCGGATCACCTCGATCGCGACTTCGGCAGGGGCGGTCTTTCTGGCGATTGAGGAGCGTCGGCGCGGGCATGTCCTGCGTTGTTCGATGGACGGCGAAACGGCCGAGCCCCTCTTCGAGCCGAATCCGGAGGAGGGCGTTTTGCCGATCCTGTCACCGAGTCCCTACGTCGACCTGGGGGTCACGTCGGAGGGGCATATCCTCGTAGGGAATCTGGGGCAGTGTCAGGTTCAACTCTTTTCCGCGACTGGCAACCTTTTAGCGGCGTGGGGCAGGAGCTCGTTCGCGATCGATGGGTTTTGCGGCTGTTGCAATCCTGTCTGTGTCGCGGCCTTACCGGACGGCCGGGTTGTGACCGGGGAGAAGGGGCTCAAGCGGGTCAAGATCTACCGCACGAGTGGGGAGTTGGACGTTGTGATAGCGGCGCCGGCTGAGTTTTCGGCGGCAGCCCAGGCCGGGGAGCCGGATCCTCAAAAGCTCAAGGGGTTGGATGTGGCCGTGCGTAGCGATGGCGCGGTGGTGGTGTTGGATCAGACCGATGCGACGGTGCATGTGATGCTCCCGGTAACGGAGGCGGACAGCGAATTCCAGATCGTGGGGCGGGCATGAGGCAGCTGGGAAGACAGCAGGGGCGGACGAGCCATGGATAAAGAGCAGAAAAACAGCAGCGACCGGATGACGCGTCGGAGCTTCATACGCAGCAGTGCCCGCGGAGTGCTGTTGACCGGCACTGGTTGGACGCTCGGGTACTTGGGCGGTCGGGGCACGGCCGAGGAATGGGTTTGGCAGATCGACCCGAGCAAGTGCATCTACTGCGAGAACTGCGCGACCGCGTGCGTGTTATCGCCTTCGGCCGTGAAGTGCGTGCATGAATTCGAGATCTGCGGGTATTGCCGGCTCTGCACCGGGTTTTTCGTCCCGGACTCCATTGCACTGGACGAGAGCGCGGAGAACCAGGTCTGCCCGACCAACGCCGTGGTCCGCAAGTTCATCGAGGATCCCTACTATCAATATTCGATCAACGAGGATAACTGTTTCGGATGTGGTCGTTGTGCCCTGGGTTGCAACGCGTTTGGAAACGGATCCCTCTATCTCCAGATACGGCATGATCGCTGTGTAAATTGCAACCAGTGCGCGATAGCGCTGACCTGCCCTACCGAGGCGATTCGGCGGGTACCCAAGAGCCGGCCTTACGATAAGAAACTGCAGGTGCAGGAAGAGAATCCGCAAGGCGGGGAGAGTGAAGCATGACCTGGTATCGATTCATTTCCCGCTCGATTCTGATGGTTGTCGTCCTGCTGAGCACGGTCGATTCGGCGTTGGGTGAGCAACGCTTCCCGCCTCCCGACTTCGATACCGAGTACGTCTACCCGGTCCATGTGGACCCACCGGCACGCGGGGTCGCCCTCGGTTACCTCGACTTGGGGGTGTTACTGGTGACGCTCAGCCTGGCCGCCTATTTTGCGCTGAAGTCGCGTTCGCGCAAGGGAATGGCCTGGTTATCCCTCTTTTCCCTTCTCTATTTCGGGTTCTATCGCCTGGGCTGTGTCTGCGCGATTGGGGCCATCCAGAATGTCGCCTTGGCCCTGGTGGATCCGGCCTACGGCATCCCGTTGGTCGTGCTCGGGTTCTTCTTGTTGCCCCTGGTTTTCGCCATGTTTTTCGGGCGGGTATTCTGCGCTGGTGTATGTCCCCTGGGCGCGATTCAGGACCTGGTCCTGATTCGGCCCAAACGTCTGCCGCGTTGGTTGGAGCAGGGGTTAGGGGTGCTCCCGTATTTCTATCTGGGCTTCGCGGTGTTCTTTGCCGTGACCGGGACCCGCTTTCTGATCTGTGAATACGATCCGTTTGTCGGGATCTTCCGGCTGGACGGTCCGTTTGGGGTGATGCTGTTTGGGGTGGGACTCTTGGTGTTGGGCACGGTGGTAGGGCGGCCGTACTGCCGGTTTCTGTGTCCCTATTCGGTGTTGTTGCGGCATCTGTCACGGCTGTCCAACCGTCACCTGACGATCACTCCGACCGATTGCATTCAGTGCCGGCTCTGTGCCGAGGAGTGTCCGTTCGGTGCGATCGACGAACCGAGCGGGCACGCTCCGAGCGCGGGTGGGGTCCGCAAACAAGTCGGCCTTGCGCTGATACTGGTCCCGGTTCTCACCCTCCTGTTCGGCTGGGTGATCACCCGGATGAGCGGACATTTTGTGAGCTGGCATCCGCTTGCGGCGGTGGCGCGTGAAATCCTGGCCGATCCAGCGCAGATCGCGGGATTGCCTGAGGATTTGGTCACGGACTTGACCCTGGTTGGTTCACGGTTCCGGGTTCTGGGCTGGTGGCTGGGCGCCTTTTTGGCGCTGGTGATCGGCGGGCGTTTGATTC
>CALLYA010000453.1 GCA_937875495.1 uncultured Verrucomicrobiota bacterium | reverse complement strand
TTCAAGCGATGACACCCAAAGTAACCCCTGGGAGGAAAGAAGCAAGCGAGGCGGCGATATTCTTCGAAAATCGCCGCCAAGCCTGGCGGGGAAAGGGTAGAAGGGAAGGGTGTGGGAAAGGGGGAGAAGACACGAAGGGGAGAATGGGGTGCGCAGCGCGCTCGCTGGATTAGGCCGGCTCGATTCTCCGCGTCCCCTATTCCCCCTCCGGTAATCTGCGTATATCTGCGTAATCTGCGGACAAAAAAAAGCGACCCCATCTCCGCGTCCCCGCTCATCTCCGCCCATCCGCGGGTCCTACGCCTTCCATCCTGAGCTGATACGCCTCGCCGTGAATCGAACGCGCGGCCTCGATCATCTCCGGGTACGGCTGATCGGTCACATCCACAAAGCCGATGTTGTAGTTCTCGCCATCGTGCGTGCGCCCGGTGATCGGCTCGTCCACAAACTGGAACCAGTGGCAACCTACAAAGACCGGGCACTCCAGGACCGATCGGACATACTGCCGATACGCTTCCGCCCGCTGCGCCTGGCTCTGAACAGGGACCAGTCCCTGATGGAACATCCCGCGGTCCAGTGCGCCAAAGTGGAACTCCCCGATGATTGCCGGCTTCGCCAAGCCATAGCGCTGCACGATCTCTTCACAGGCGATCCGGGCCTGGTAGATGTTGAAGCTGACCACATCCGCGTACTCCGCACACGCCTTCACCGCGAACACAGGTGCCCCCGAAAAACGACATCCGAGATAGAGCTGGTTCGGCGCCGCCTTGCCCAACTCCTCCGAGATCAGTTCGAAATAGCGCCTCGCAAAGGCCATCTCAAACTCCGCAGCATCCCCTCGGGCCGACGGACCCTCCTCGCCCGTGTACCGAACCTCCGACCAGCTCCCGAACTTTCGGCCCCAAGCCTCCTCGAGGGCCTCCAACGATCCATACTTGGCTTGCAGCTGATCCACCAAGTACCGGCGACACGGCTGATCCTCAGGACTGGCCAGGGCCCCCGCCATCAATCCGTCCCAAGCGAGCTCGTTATCCACGAAGTAGCCGATACATAAAGGATTGTCGCGCCACGCCGCCACCGCGCGGCTCAGACTGCGGCCAACCGCCTCGGCGAATCCTGGATCGAATACGTCTTTGGGCTTGCTCCAATACCCGGTCCCACCTTCCACCAACCGGAAATCCCCACCGATCGAGGCGGTCGCCACAAACGGGATCGGACTCGCCTCCACGACGTCGCCCTGGCTCCAGTTGCCGATCGTGTTGAATCCCCACGACGGTAGCCTGTGGTACACACTCCGTCGCCAGCGCTCCGGCCAGTCCGCCCCATACTTCCGCATTAGATTGGCCCGATAGAAACTAAAGGTCCTCCCCTCGCCACCAATCCGCTCCGCCATGCTGTGGACATTCCGGGCGTAACCATAGAACCCTCCATACGGCGAGGACTCCTCCGGCAACCATTCAAACCAGTCCGTACGCCCCTCGATAAACGTGCTCTCCCAGTTCGCGACACAGTCGATCCCCAACGAGAAGAAGAGGTGCCCGGTCGGCGTAACCAGCCACCAACGACCGTCCAGCTCCTGCGTTCGAAACCAACCGGTCGCCTCCAACTGGGGCCCCTCGAGCCACCCGCCATAAGCATCGAGTTGGGCCGATGGCGGATTCGCTTCCCAGTCCGCAGCCTCCCGTTCGATCCGTACCGCCCACTCCTCCTCACCCTTCAGCTTCCCCGGCCAGTCGGCATGCCGGTACTGACCGAACCGATTGACGAAGGGCATCTCAACGGTGCCGACGCTTCCCCCTCCCGAGCGGATCAGGCGGACGTCGGCCAGGGTGAGCGAATAGAGACGGTCCGGCTTGGGCAGGAACAGCTGAAAGGCGTGGATCCGAGCCCGATCGACCGTGGCTGAGCTGCCGACGGGTCCCCGCTCCGGTATCCCGCGCATACCCCAAAAAGGACCCGTATCCTGTGAAAACCAGGCCTTCGCTGTGGTCCATACCCCCGGCTCCGCCAGAAAGGTCGTGGTCGAGCAGTTCTGAACCCCGTCCGCACCGGGATTGTCCACGCGGATCGCGAAACGCACCGGCTCAGCACCTGGATTGTACACGTCGATCGCGAGGCCATCCCATTGCGACCAGTCCCAGACATCGGATTGGTCTGGACCTGCCTGGAAAAAGAGGTTAGGCCAGTCGACCCGCTGGAACTGAACCGTCGCGGCGGCCCTGCCCTCGTGAGAAACCGCTTCCACCTCGATCTGATTCCGGATGAACTGCGGCGGACCACCGCTCCACTGCTCCGAAATGATGCCGCTGAGACTCGCCAATCCCACAAGCAGACCGATCATCCGACTCCGCCTTTCGTGCTGAACCTGAAAACTTAGGTCAATCCCCCGCCAGCCCCAGCTCATGCGCAGCCGGCTTCATCCCCTCAATGACCTCGGCAATCAGATCGCTGAGCTCCATGCCCAAACGCGCAGCGCCTTGCTCGATGATGTCACGGTCCACTCCGGCAGCGAAACGCTTGTCCTTCCACTTCTTCTTCACGCTCTTAGGGGTCATATCGAGGATGCTCCTGGATGGCCGCACCAACGCGCATGCTGTGACAAGTCCTGTCAGCTCATCGACCGCAAAGAGCACCTTCTCCATTGGGCTCACGGGCTCGACATCCGAGCAGATCCCGTACCCGTGCGAGATCACAGCGCGAATATACTCCTCGGGCCAACCGGCCTCCTCGAGGATTTCCTTGGTCTTCGTGCAGTGCTGCTCCGGGTAGCGCTCGTAGTCGAGGTCGTGCACCAGACCCACCACCCCCCACTTCTCTTCGTCCTCATGGAACCTCCGCGCCATGTGCCGCATGACAGACTCCACCGCACGCGCATGCTTGAGCAGCGAATCTGAGGAATTGTAACTACGCAAAAGGCGGTCGGCTTCTTCCCGTGATGGTCTGGTCATCGTCTCGGTCCTTCTGTCCAATTCCAGGCAGGCTGGAACCTATTGCTTACTTGAGAAATCGATCGGCAGCGGCGAGGTACTGCTGCCAGTCGAACGGGGTGATGTCGTGCCCGCCCGATCGAAGATGGTAAAACATCGCGTCGGCCGCGACCGGCTGGTTCACAGTGGCCGCCTCCACACCCTCCAGGCCATCCCCCCCAAAGAGCTTGTAGACAGGAGATGCGGCGCGCAATGCCAGGAACTCACCCCGCGGATCCGCCCACTTGTCATCCTCGGCACTGGCGACATACACCGGCCGAGGGGCGATCAGGGCTAGCAGGAGATGCTGATCGACCAGGGAGGCGTCCTCATTGTCGTTGAATGCCCTGTAGTTCGTGCAGAACCAATGCGGGAATGCAGTGTTGATCCGCTCGACACTCTCGCCGATACGGCGGCGACTCAGCGCCGCTCCACCACAGCCGCTGTCATTGCTGATCACCATCGCGAACCGCGGATCCTCGGCGCCTGCCCAAAGGGCCGTCTTGCCGAGACGCGAGTGCCCGATCACCGCGACCTTGCCGGCATCGATATCGGGATCGGTCTCCAGATAGTCCAGGACCCGGCTCAGCCCCCAGGCCCAACCGGCGATCGTGCCCCAGGCGTCCTCTGCACGCTCGGTCTCGCCCGCCTGGCGGAAGAGCGGATGCACACCATTGGCGAAGCCATCGTGAAAATCAGGGTCGATATCCCCACAATAGACCGTCCCCACGGCATAACCTTGCTCCAGGATCATCGGGATCGGCCAGCGCGAGGCCTGGCTGCCACGCTCACTCTCCTGCGGCCGGAACTCCACCCGCTCGCCGTTCGGTCGGGTCCCCGTCCACGGCTGCGGAAGCAGGACCTCTGGATCAAAGGTGACCGCATGATTCCCGCGGAAGTTGAGACCGACAAAGGCCGGAGCGGGGTTGCCCCCCGCCTTGGGGATATAGAGCAACAGATCGAGCGCAACGCTCCGATCCGGTGCCAACCCGTGGACAACCAAACGGACCTGCTTGCGAATCGCGGTGCCGTCCAGGACCTCGGACGAGGCCTCCAGCAGCCGGTACTCCACCTTCTGTGGCGCACCCGGACTGCGGCCGTAAACCTCGCGACGGAAGGCGTCCAGGACCTCGGGACGGCGCCGGGAAATCCAGTCCTCAGCCGAGACGACCGGGCTGCCGTCGAAACAGACAAGCGGGTCAGGCAGGGTAAAACTAGGCATGACGGCCTCGTCATAGTTGACCGTCGCGGCTTCAGCCTGAAAGGTCAGGCCGAACCCGCTCAGGAGGAGAATGGTGAGGGGGACACGCATGACAGTTCTCCAAATAGGTATCGCTCCACGGGTGCCGATCGCGATGGGCTGATCGGCACCCCGCTGTTCAGAGGGAGCATTGGGCGTGACAGGGGCCTGGTCCGGGGAGGCCAGACCCCTGTTGAGTAGAGGATCGTCCAACTCGATCGAACCGATTGCATGGGAGATCGGCGATGGATCGACCGGACACCGCAATTGATCCTCCCTCATCAAAATAGGGAGGTCTCGGCGCTACCGGCTTACGCCTCCGCAGCCGCCGCTGTCTCCTGCCCCGGCATCTCAACCACAGGCGGCTGGAGTCCCGCCTTGGCCAGCACAAAGAAGATCACCGCACCGACAATAAAGGCGACCAACGGCGCAGCCGGGATGTTGGCCAGGCCGACCAGCGGCGCGATTCCCACGACAAACCCAACTGCCCAGGAGATCCACCCGGCGAGGTTCCAACCCTGACGGGGACCGGACCATTTCTTGCCGGAGAGGAGGTAGTCGACCATCATCGCGCCACAGATCGGACCAAAGGAAGCGCCGATCACTGTAAAAACGCTGCCAGCCTGACCAGCCCAACCGGTCACGGCCAGGATGATCGCAACAAGGACACCGAGACCGACCGAGACGAACGGATTGATCTTCGGCAAAGTGGTCTTGAAGCTGTTGGCCGCGATGAACGAGGAGAAACAGGCCGACGGGAACGCGGCGGCAGCCAGCAAAAGGGCCATCGTGTTGCCAGCGCCGGTCGAGCCCATCACGGTCCCCATAAAACCGGGGTCCGTCGGGTTCATCGCATAGGTGCCGGTGTTGCCAAAGGCGCCCGCGGCGATCAGGAGCGCGGCGCCGGCGGCAATAATGCCGGTCAACGCCACCCCAACCAAACCGCCCATCTGGACGTCCTTGCCGTCAATGCTGTTGGTGCCGAAATCGACGCCCGCCGCGCCTGCGGTGGCGAAGAATCCGACCACGAAGGTGATGGAGAGCGCGATCACCCCGAAGAAGCTGAGCCCCGCAGCTTCGGCACCCTCCGGAGCGCCCGCGGCGACAAACTGCGCGGCATCGAAGCTGCCGACTCCACCGATGGTCTTGACCAGGAGAATCACAAGGATGGCCACCGGAATGATCGGGACAAGGGTTCCGACCTTGGCCACGTATTGGATGCCCTTGAGCCCGACGAATCCAGCCAGGACCGCCCAGACGATCGCGATGATGTTTTGGGCGACAAGGCTGCCGCCAAAGAGCGGCGCCAGAGCGACCGCCGCAAAGTAGGCGTTCACACCCAACCAACCGAACTGCAAGACACCCATGAGGAAGCCCGGCATCAAAAAGCCACCCTGCGTTCCATAGGTCGAACTACCGACGACGTAGAGCGGCAATCCAGTCTTCATCCCGAGCATGCCGGGGACCAGGTAGAACAGGAAGTGGCAGATCAGGGCCGCAACGACCAGACCAAGGAGCGCAGTGCCCACACCCTGGGCGAGCGTGCCGCCCGGGACGGCGCCGCCCCCGCTGGGGGCCTGGCTCCAGAAGACGAACCAAAGAAAGATGCCCGCGTAGGATGGTGCCGTATTTTTGTACCATGGCGCCCGATTCGATGGAGGATTCGGTTTCGCCATACTCAGGTAACTCGGTAAGGCTTCGTTGCTCATCAATCGGCTCTCCTAAATTGTGTTTCCCAGCCCTGTGGAGTCGGCGCGCAGGTTCTCAAAGATGAACAGCCGGCGATGGAAATCGACGCCGAACCGGTCACAGTCCGTGCACACCCCTCCCATTACTCTGCGTCACAGCCCAAGAACACCAGCGGCCCCAGGCCTGACGACCGATACCCAAAAGGGTGCTCAATAGCGCCGCCCATTATTCCGGGGCAAAGGAAACGGGTCAAGGAGATTTGCGGAAGAAGTCCGGAGGGAAGGTCCCCGGCCTGCGGTCGCGGAGGTAGGGTCCCCTGGCCAAAGGTTCGATTCCCTCGACGATCCCGATCCCGATCCCGATCCCGATCCCGATTTCGATTTCGATTTCGATTTCGATTTCGATTTCGATTTCGATTTCGATTTCGATTTTTCTTAATCCACGGTCGGCTGCGGATGACGGCCCACTGGGACTTCGGTTTCCCCCCTCGGGGCCAGCCCCAATTCGGTCAGCATCGCCAGATCGCGGTCGAGTTGCTCGCCCGTTCGGGTCAGGTAGTTGCCGGTCAGGGTGCCGCTCGCACCCGCCATGAAGACGAGGCTGTGCAAGTGCTTCAGGTTGTCGGCACGCCCGCCGCCAATCAGGATCTCGGGCCCACCCAGAATGAATCGGAGCATCGCCGTCACCTTGAGACAGCGCTGCGGCGTGATCGATTGCGCCCCGGCCATCGGAGTGCCCTCGACCGGAACCAGGAAATTGACCGGTACCGAGTCGACCCGCAGTCGCTTCAATTCCAACGCCAACTCCGCCACCTGAGCATCGGTCTCGCCCATGCCGAAGATCCCGCCGGAACAGACCTGCAGCCCCACCCGCTTCGCCGCCTCAATCGTCTCCACCCGCTCGTCATAGGTGTGGGTCGTACAAATATTGGGAAAATGACTCCGCGCAGTCTCCAGGTTGTGGTGGTACCGGCTCACCCCTGCCGCCTTCAGTCGGCGCAAGTCGTCCTCATCCGCTACACCCAGCGAGGCGCAATAGGAGAGCTGACTCGACCCCAGCTTCCCGTAAGTCTCCGCCACCCGGTCAATGGTTCGAGAAGACACACGCCGCCCACTGGCCACAATCGAGAAACGGTTGACCGGTGTCCCCACATATACCTCCGCGTCCTTCACCAGCTCATCGGTCGGCTTTAAGCCATAGACCGGCGCGTTCGTGGAAAAATGGATCGACTGCGCACAAAAGGCACAGTCCTCCGGACACCGCCCACTCTTGCCGTTGCTGATGGCACACAGATGAATCCCATTCCCCCAGAAATGCCTTCGAATCAGATTCGCCCCCGGCAACAGATCGAAATACTCCTCCTCCGGCCAGTCGATCAGATATTGGATCTCCCGATCGCTCAGTCCCCGCCCATCACAGACCTTCCGCGCCATCTCCAGTGATAACTCCGGATACTTCATGCGTCCCCCGTCCCTCGCAAGTGTGATATGGAAACCATTTTTTCTAAACGATGGTTTACATTTACCCCTTCTTCGGGATGGCTCAAGTGGGAATGTTGGACCCCGGTGGGGGCCTCACGGGAGCGTGCGGTCGGTCAGGAGCCGAACGAGCCGGTCATGAGGTCCAGGTCCACACGGCGCAACAGGCCGAGGACCAAGAGCATCGCGCCGCAAAAACAACCGCCCAGGATCAAGGTCACCACCCCACCGAGCGGCTCCCAGTGCGCGATCGCACCCACACCCAGAAAGCACCCGACCGAGTAAATCAGGAGCCGCCACGGCATCAGATCCTCACGCCGGATCCAGAGCCGAAGGCGCATCATCCGCCCCAACATCAACGCAAGCACAAACAGCCCGATCGAGGTCGCAACCGCCGTCCCCGCTTCCCCGTATCGCGGGATCAACAGGAAGTTCAAAGCCACATTCACCAACGACGCCAGCAGCGTCATCCCACCGAGCGCCAGGCTCCGGTCCAACGCCATCAGGCCACGACCCAGGATGTACGTCATGAGAAACAGGATCGGGAACGGCGCGGTCCAGGGGAAGATCGCCGCCGCATCCAGGAACTTCTCGTGACTCAACAGCCGGATCAACTGCGGCCCCATGAAGGTCAATACCGATGCCACCGGGATCGACAGTATCACCGCAAACCGGGTCATGGTCGTAAAGCTCTGACGCAGGTGCGGCACCCGTAAGATCGCCTCCAGATCGCCCGAAGCCTCCTCGTTGCGCATCTTGAAAAACTCGGTCGTCATAATGTCCAACAGCGCCGCACCAACCAGAAACCCGACCATCGCGATGTTCACACACAAACTGTAGTTGGCGACCGCATCCAGATCCCGTGCCCAGGCGAGAATGTACCGGTCCTGAATGCGAAATAGAAGATCCCCGATGCTCATCGGCATCAACGGCAGTCCGAACTCCAGCACCTCCGTCATGCGCCGGGGCGAGATGCGGGCGCGTAAGACCCGCCCAAACCGAATCCAGTGGTTCGACACGGCGATCGCAAGCACCATCCAGACCAGCCACACCCAGAGCACCTGGGTCATCGTCAGGCTTCCCAAAATAAAGAAAAACAACAGCGGCAGGAACCAGGAATCCGAATAGAGCAGCTGGGTCACCCGGGCCTGCGTGTATTTCCTCTGACCCAACATGTAATAGACCCGCTGCATGACATGGACCGTCACGAACAACAGCAGCCCACACAGAATGTAGTCACCGCCGGTCAAGCCGATCTTCGGCAGCGGCCACCGCTGCAAGACCAGCACCACGCCGAACGCGAGGACCGCAAACACCCCACCGAACAGGACCATCACCGACTTCAGCGTGTTCTGCTGATAGCCCACCGTCTGCCCCGGCAGCTTGCGCAACATAAACTCCAAGCTGCCCAGAGAGAAAACGATCGATAGGAACGAAATCGTGAGACTCACCAGCGTGAGCGTCCCATACTCGTCTTTGTCCAGAAGTGAGGTCAGGATCTTAATGCGCAAGGGGGTCAACAGGAACCGCAGCGCCACAAATCCGAACGAGGCGAACAGAACACCGACCAGGCGACCCGAAAGCCACCGCTTCAAAACGGCGGCCCGCCGGACCGGCTCTTGTTCCGCACTCCCATGTGGGGCGCTCGCACCATCCTGCTGATCATTGTCCATCGAATTCCCCTGATTGCTCACGTTCGCCCGCCGCCATCAGCCCGACCAGTACCAGCCCATACCTCCCCACCGCCCATCAAGGCAACGGGACCTTGCGCCAACCGTCCGCTTCCGTGAATTCACGCGCGCTCAAACACCAGATCACCACCCGCTTGCCCGCCAGGTATTCAGGATCCGTGCGCATCCGCCGCATCAGACTGATCCGCGCCGGGGTCGCCCCCGAGCCGCGTACCCCGATCAGATCCACCGCCGTACCCAGCTCGTACGCAAGCTGGTCAACCAGGCCGGACCCCACCGCGTGCATATCCCCGCCCGCATGAAAAACCAGCGTGTGGCTGTCGCCTAAGACCAAAACCGGACTCGCGGGATCCGGCGCGACCGGTGCTCCGGACTCCGTAACCGTGCGCAACGGCAGCTGTTCCGAGCCAGCCGTGAATCCCGCATCCCCCAGCATCCCGCCCAAGTCGCCACGGACCTCGACAACCCGCTCCTCGGTCTCCAACGCCCGCCGCGAATCGGGCTGCACCCCGGGTACCGTCTTCAATTCCTCGGCCAGGATCGCAGCGGTGAGCTCACACGCATACCCGGACCAGTGCGAATCGGTCTTGCAATAGAGCGCAGGCCCGCCCTCCGCCTTCGCCCTCAGGAACGGCTCCATCAGATCGACCACCTGGAGACCACGCCCATCCAGCTCCTTGAGGAACGCCAGCGTTCTGTTTTTTACGCAGTAGAACAGGTTGGTCAGGTTGCCGTTGAAATCGTTGTAGACCTCCATACC
>CALLYA010000452.1 GCA_937875495.1 uncultured Verrucomicrobiota bacterium | reverse complement strand
ACGCCACCGCGCCTCTGCGCCTCTGCGCGAGGCTCTCCGGATGGGAATGGGGAGGGCCGGAAGGGAAAGCGGCTACCTTTTCGGACAGGCTCAAGCTCGGGGTCGGGGTCGCTATCGGTCTCGGTATCGAAGGGAGGCGGGTTGGGATTCGGAGACAAGAAACCGGTTATGCACCCGCATTGTTACAATGCTGGGAGAACTTGGCAGCAAAGTTTGAACGGTCCATGAGGGCCAGGCGCCAACCAGGACTGGAATCGATTCCGATTCCGATTCCGACCCCGACCCCGATTCAGACACGGATTGGACGGATTGGACGGATTGGGGGCGATTGCCTGGAGGCTGAGGCCTCAGGCGGCTAATTGGGGATTGGTTTGGGCGGCTGGATTGGATAGGGTGGTGCCCTCAACTTTTTTTTAGAAGTGGGGCACTTTTATGAAGACGAATAGAGGTCAGCGGCATACACGCCGCGAGTTTATGAGGTCCGTTGCGATGGGCGTCGGTGCCACCGTTGGGTTTGGCAACCTTGTGTGGGTACGCGAGGCGCAAGGCGGGAAGGCAGCGGCAAACGAGCGCATCACGTTGGGCCTGATCGGGATGGGCACCCGCGTACAAAACCAACTGCTTCGCGGGTTTCTGGAGCATCCCGACACGCAGGTCGTTTCGGTTAGTGACGTATGGGACCATCGGGTAGCCGACTCGGTCCGACAGGCGGAAGAATTTTATGGTCAGGCCAAGCGCTCCGGAGATTTTCACGGAGTTGCCGGCGTGAAAGACTTCCGCGAGATCGTGTCCCGTGCGGACATTGACGCGGTGGTGATTGGGACGCCGGACCACTGGCATGCGGTCCAGGCGTTGATGGCGATTCGGGCGGGCAAAGACGTCTATTGCGAGAAGCCATTGACGCGGACGGTGGAGGAGGCCAGGGTCTTGGTTGCAGCGGTTCGCGAGCACAAGACGATCTTCCAGACCGGCTCTCAACAGCGCTCGGACGAATCATTCCGGTTTGCGGCGGAGTTGGTGCGTTCGGGCAGGATCGGGACATTGCAAGACGTCTCGGTCCAGGTAGGGGGGCCGCCTGACCGGTGTTTGTTACCGGGGCAAGCGATGCCTGCATCGTTGGATTGGGAGATGTGGCTGGGGCCGGCAGCGTGGCGTCCTTACCACGAGGAGCTCTGTCCGCAAAAGGACGGCACCTTCCCCAATTGGCGTGGGTATGAGGAATTCGGAGGGGGTGGTGTTGCGGACATGGGTGCGCATCACTTCGACATTGCGCAGTGGGCGATGGACATGGACCGCTCGGGTCCGATTGAGGTGGTCCCCCCGGAGGACGGCTCACATTCCGGACTCTACCTGCGGTATGCATCCGGGGTTTGTGTGCATCATTTACCTGATTGCATACCTGGAACCGGCCTCCGGTTTGACGGCACTGAGGGGTCGATCACGGCGGTACGTTGGAAGTGTGAGACCGATCCGGTCGAGATCGGCGGCAGGCCGATCGGGCCGGAGGAGGTCACTCTCTACAAGAGTGATGATCACATGGGCAACTGGTTGGAATGCATACGCTCCCGCAAGGATCCGGTAGCGCCGGTGGAAGCGGGTGCGCACACCGCGGTGGTATGTCACCTGGTCAACATCGGCTACAAACTCGGGCGCGCTCTGAAATGGGATCCCAGTGAATGGGCCTTTGTCGGGGATGCGGAGGCGAATGGCCTTTTGAAGCGCACGCTGCGGAGTCCTTGGACTTTATGAGCCGTCTTTGTGGCTGAAACTGGTGGTGGCCGCGGGAGAGCCGAGGCATTGCTTTTGGGGGATTGCTGGAATGGAGATGTACGCATGAATAGGCATGGATGGAGTACGTTTTGGCTGCTGGCGCTGGTGGGAACGATCGGTCTAGGGCTCACGATTGAGCGCACTGTGGCTGCGCCGGTTTTTGAGAAAGCGACGGCGATCTGGCCTGAGGAACGGAGTCTGGAGAAGAACCTGACGGTAGGGTTCCGGGCGGATTTCGAGGTGGAAGCGGGTGCGAAGGTATTGGTGCGACTGACTGGTTCCACGCTCTATCGCGGCTTCCTCAACGGCGAGTTTTGCGGGCATGGACCGGCTCGTGCGGGGCACGGCCACTATCGTGTGGATGAATGGGATCTCTCGGATCGGGTTGAGGCGGGCAGGAACGTCATAGGGATCGAAGTGGCCGGGTACAACGTCAACAGTTATTACCTATTAGACCAGCCCTCCTTTTTGCAGGCGGAGGTCCTGGTCAACGGTCGGCCGGTGGTATGGACGGGCGGGGCAGGATGGATTGCGACACCCTTGGAGCAGCGGCTTCAGCGGGTACAGCGTTACAGTTTTCAGCGGCCGTTCATCGAGGTATACCGGATGGATTCGGCGGACGGCGGGTGGCTGAGTCCGGAGGCCGGGCGTGAGGGATTGGCCTGTGCGCCGGCTGACGGTATCAAGCTCCTGCCTCGGAATGTGCCGTATCCGGAGTACCGCATGATCACTCCGATTGCGCAGGTTGCAGCTGGAGCGATGAAGCGTTTGGACCGAGTGGAGCAGCCCTGGCGCGATCGTTCACTGGTCAATATCGGTCCGGCCCTGAAGGGGTATCCGATGGCCGAGCTGGAGGTGGTGGTTTCGGAGGAGCTCCAGCATTTTCAGAATTCAGAGCTGGAGCCGTGCGCGGAGGGTTCGGTCGATGGGCCGGTAAGGCTTGAGGAGCTGGATTTCCGGATATGGGATTTAGGGCGCAACGAGACCGGTTTTCTCGGTGCGGACCTGGAATGTACTGAACCAACGACGGTGTACATCCTTTTCGACGAGATTCTTTCGAATGGTGATGTCGACTGGAAGCGGCTTGGCTGTGTGAATGCGGTGACGTATGAGCTGGCGCCTGGTGCGTATGCGCTCGAGAGTTTGGAGCCCTACACCGCGAGGTATGTAAAGGTCCTGGTGGCTGAGGGCGCATGTTCCGTGAACCGGCTTTACATGCGTGAACTGGCGCATCCGGCGGGGGATCGTGGCTTTTTCGAGTGCAGCAGTGAGGCACTCAATACGATTTTTGACGCTGGGCTTGCGACCTTCAAACAGAACAGCCTGGATGTGTTTATGGACTGCCCGTCTCGGGAGCGCGCGGGCTGGCTGTGCGACAGCTTTTTTACGGCCAGGGTGGAGGCGGATCTCTGGCCGACGAGCCCTGTAGAGGCGAATTTTTTCGAGAATTTCCTGGTAGCCGAGGAGTTCAAGTTCCTGCCGGAGGGCATGCTTCCGATGTGCTATCCGGCGGACCACAACGACGGTGTATTCATCCCCAACTGGTCGATGTGGTTTGTTGTTCAGCTGGAGGAGTATCTGGACCGGAGTGGCAACCGGGCGCTGCTGGACGCGCTGGAACCGCGTGTGATGGCCCTTTTGGATTATTTTGCACGATTTGAAAACAGCGACGGACTCCTCGAGAAGCTCGAAAGCTGGGTTTTTGTGGAGTGGTCGGCGGCCAACAACTTTGTCCAGGACATCAACTATCCCAGCAACATGCTTTACAGCGGGGTGCTTTCGGCAGCGGGGCGGATGTATGATCGGCAGGAGCTCCTGGAGAAGGCGGAGCGTGTTCGGCGGGTGATTCGTGAGCAATCCTACGACGGTTCCTTCTTTGTCGACAATGCGATGAGTAAGCCGGAGGGGATTGAGGTCACGCGTAACCGGACAGAGGTCTGCCAGTATTTTGCGTTCTTCTTTGAGGTTGCGACACCGGAATTGTACCCGGAGTTATGGGCGCGCTTGGCGGACGAATTCGGACCGGACCGGATGAAAGCGGAGCGGTACCCGGAAATTCATGTGGCCAACAGTTTTATAGGCAACATGCTTCGGTTTGAGCTGCTTTCCCGGCATGGGCGTGGGGCGCAGATCATGGAGGAATCGATCGGGTATCTCTCATACATGGCGGAGCAAACGGGGACCTTGTGGGAGAACACGGGCGCTTATGCCAGCTGCAATCATGGGTTTGCCTCCCACATCGTGCACACGCTCTATCGTGACGGACTCGGTCTTCAGGAGGTCGACAAGGTGGGCAAGCGGGTGGTGGTCCGGCGCATTGAGAACGGCCTGGAATGGTGCCGCGGCGGAGTGCCGACGGTGGATGGGCTGGTCCGGGTCTGGACGGAGGCCAAGCCGGGAGGTGTTTTGGAGCAGCAAGTGCGGGTTCCCGAGGGCTGGACTGTGGAGTGGGCTCGCTGACGGGATGGAGTGGCCCCTCTTGATGAGGCTGGTTGTCTGGGGCAAGGTAAGCTTATTCCGGACACGGACAACCCAAAGGAGATGAATCAATGGCGAGAACGGAATCCACCATGGTTGAGCTCGGCACTCCGGCGGTGCCTTTCAGTTTGCCGGACCCGCGTACCGGTCATGAGGTTCAACTGGTATCTCAGGCAGGTGCGAAGGCGACGGTGATCATGTTCATATGCAACCACTGTCCCTTTGTGCAGTTGATTCAGGAGGGGCTGGTTCGGGTTGCGAATGAGTTCAGGGGACGCGGGGTGTCGTTCATTGCCATCAACTCGAACGACGTGAAGAACTATCCGCAGGACGCACCCGACAAGATGGTGGAGGTTGCGGAGGCGTTGGACTATCCGTTCCCGTACCTGTTCGATGCGACGCAGGCGGTGGCGCGGGCATACCGCGCTACCTGCACTCCGGATCTCTTCGTGTACGATGCGGAATTGAAACTGGCCTATCGCGGGCAGTTTGACGACGCACGTCCGGGCAATGGTCGGCAGGTGACGGGTGACAGCCTACGCAACGCGTTGAGTGATCTGGTTGCCGGGCGTCCGGTTCAGGGCGAGCAGATACCGAGCATTGGCTGCAACATCAAATGGATTGCATGAGGGCGGGCCGGAGGGCCTCCCGCGGTGGACGCGGAGGCGCGGTGGCGTTTTCGAGCTAGAGGTCGTTCGAAAAGGAATCCGCTTTCCCCCATCAGGATCCGGAGAGCCTCCCGCAGAGGGCGCGGGGGCGTTTTCGACCTGGCCATGGGGGTGGGTAGGTTCCATGCTCTGCAGCCTACTTTTGGGGGGGTATTTTCAGTTATACCGATTCAGTTGACCAAGGCAGTTGTTGAAAACGGCTCCGATGTAGGTCCCT
>CALLYA010000451.1 GCA_937875495.1 uncultured Verrucomicrobiota bacterium | reverse complement strand
TTTTCCCCCTCCCAATACACCTCTGCGCCCTCTGCGATCTCTGCGGGAGTCCTCCCCATCCGGATCCGAAGACCTTTTCGGACAGGCTCTTGCTAAAAAAGAGCGACTTATGTGGCGAGATCCTCCCGCCCACACGCACGCCCCGCCCGATCCCACGCCGTCGCCCTCAAGGGTGACATCACCCAGGCGCGCAACCGACGGTGCATTCGATCGAGCCGCAACAAGAGCCGCCCATCGAGCGGCGGGTCCATGGCGCAGTTCGAACTACAACGCTCGGCCACACGCCGCAGCTCGACAACCCAATCCTCTGGCAATGGTTCCGGCGTTGTCTGAAGGACGCGCTCCACCCATGCACATGCCGCCTGCGCCCATCCCGTGTCGAGACTGCCGCGACGCTTGACGACATCCACTCGCTTCTCCATAAGATCAAACCAGGCCTCCTCCCATTCGATGGCTGTCAACCAACGGGATACCTGTTCGGGGAATGGCTGTATTCGATCAGAGGTATCTTGCATCGTCCCGTCAAAACCCTTAACCTAGAACCATGTCTTTTTCACCAGATTGGGCGAACGACCACAGGTGGGACGCTCCGTCTGGACCCACATTGGAGCAGGAGTGCAACGAATGGCGAGGCTAATCTATCAGACCCCGGCAGGAGAGAAAAAAGAACTCCGCATCGGGGCCAAACCTGTGACTGTGGGACGCGGAACTCAGGTGGACCTGCAGGTTGTGGACGACCGCGTTTCCAGGATGCATTTCGGAGTCAGCCTGAAGGATGGGAAGTACGTACTGAAAGACCTGCGCTCCACCAACGGGACCCTCATCAATGGCCAAAAGGCCGAGGGCGACCATGTTCTTCAAGAGGGTGACACGGTCAAGGTCGGCGAGAGCGTCCTGGTGTTCAAGCTCGATCCAACCGACCCAAAGTGACCGTCGCTGACTGAGACGTGCCGTCGCCTTTCCGAGCGCTTCGACACCCTGACCGGATCCGAGCGTGGTACGCCTCCATCAATAGGTCTTCAATGCCAACATCCATGCTCCGCCTGCACCGTCCGGGGGACCGCCCAAGATCAAATTCGCGCCCTTGTTCAACCGTGCCGTCGTGTTGATGATCGCCCTCCGGTTCCACTGCAATTGGACACTCATCGTCGACTGGCTGGCGGATTGGGACTTGAGGTTGAGCACGAGCACAAATTGTGGATTGAGCTTGAGCGTCTGGGTGGAACCCTGGGAGAGCGATACGTTTTTTTGGGCGATCAGTTTGTAGCTCGAAAACCGGAACAACCTGCGCAGTTCCTTTTCGATATCCTTCAATCGTGGATCGACAGCGCCACCCTGGCTGTTCCCAGCCTGGATCAGACGCGTCATCACCCGCGCAGCGTCCTGTGCCTGCACGGCCGGTGTACCTGCCAACCCACCTAGGGCAGCAACACCAAGCCCGAGGTCGCGCAGCTTGCACACGAACAGCCTTCTGCCCAGCAGCCGGTCACTGTCATTAGTTTGCCAAATTGAGCACATATTCTTGGATTAGATAGAGATCGGTTTATGACTCCGGTTCTTCACCCACACCGCCACCGTCGGAAAGCCCGGTGACCCACACGACCGTAAGATTGCTCTCTGCTTGCTCATACACGTAAGCCCCCGTCCCCTCCTGCGGCAAGTCCAAAGAGAGAATCTCGGCCGTCGAAGCGATCGCGTCCGGGTCGTCTCCGACACCCTGAATCGGGTAGAGCCGTACCAAACCGATGACCAAAACTACAAGTGCGGCAGCCTGAACAAGCGGTTGGTTCCAAAAGGAATGAAAGCGATTTCCGAATCCACGCCCGGCCGAAGAATCGAACTGAGTGCCCTCGGACTCAGCAACATCGACGGCCTCCGCAAGTGCACACCACCGTTCCACCTCCCTCGGGATCCGCGGCATCGGAGGCATGGCCAGCTTGTCGCGTTGTATCAGCGACTTGAGCGCCATCTGCCGCCCGACCTCCTCGGCGAGCCCCGGATCTGCCGTCAGGCGCTCCTCGAATCGACAGACACAGCTCGCATCAAGCTGGCCATCGACATAGGCCTGAATCAGCCATTCGTCGCTCCAACCGTTGATGTCGTCGATCAAATGTTCATTGTCGGCGTTCATTGGCTCTCCACCCCCCGTTCACGCCCGCGCGTATGCCCGGGTATCCTCTCCATTAAAATCTCTTGCAACGCCTTGCGTGCATAGTGAAGTCGGGACATCACCGTTCCCATCGAGACGCCCGTTGCTTCAGCGATCTCCTTGTAGCTCAACCCATTGTACTCACGCAGGAGAAACGCGGCTCGGTGGTCCGGACTCAGCTCGCCGAGGGCGCCCTCTATGGCCGCCGTCAGGTCACTCCGGTCCGCGGCCTGGTCCGGTCGATCGATTCGCCCATGGAGCCGTGCCTCCCCAGCCCGCTCCTGGTAGCCCGGGTTGTCCATCCATTCCTCCTGATAAGCGACCTCCCCCTTGCGTTTCCTTCGACGCAGATGATTCAGACAGCAGTGAACCGTGATGCGATGCACCCATGTGCGGAAACTGGACCGGCCCTCAAAGCGATCAAGCGAACGATACGCTCGAACGAAGGCCTCCTGAACAAGATCCGCCGCGTCTTCCGGAGATCCAACCATCCTCCAAGCAAGATGATACATGGCATCCCGATGCTCCTCCACGAGCGCCGCAAAGGCATCGCTGTCTCCAGCCCGGCTTCGTTGAATCAGATCCTCTTCCATGTAGGTGATTGGTTCAGAAGGGGATCGCATCATGCGACGCCCGTGACTCTCTCTTGCGTTTTGAAGGCATTCGCCACCTCCAACCGCCCACGCGCCGATCGCGTAGGCAACCCAGGTAGAATGCCAATGTAGTCCATTGGACGCCCCGACAGCCAAGGATATTCAGTCGCCCCCTCTAAAAAAAACGGCGGCGCAGATGCCTCGCTCCCTCGAGGGCATCTGCGCCATACCCACAAAGGGCTCACACGCTGGGGGCTGTCCGAAAAGGAAGCCGCTTTCCCAAGCTGACCTCCCCATTCCCATCCGGATTTGGAGAGCCTCCCGCAGAGGACGCGGTGGCGTTTTCGACCTCGCCACGGAGGTGGGTAGGGCCAATGCCCCTGATCCATGTTTTTAAGGTCAATGGCATAGAAAGATCGGGGTCGGGGTCGGTCTCGGTATCGAAAGGACGCGGGATGGGGTTCGGACACGAGAAGCCGGTTACCCCAACCGTATTGTTGCGGTGCTGACACCACTCGACAGCGAAGTGTGAGCGGTCCATGAGGGCCAGGCGCCATACATACAGAACAAGCAGGAATCAATTCCCTCGATTCCCTCGATTCCCTCGATCCCGACCCCGATTCAGATAATGATCGGACCGATCGGACCGATCGGACTAATCGGCAACCATTGCTTGGAGGCGACGCTGGGGCGAGCGCGCCCTTTCGGACGCTCACACGCTGCCCGACCCAGCCCATCCCCCAGGTTGGACAGCGGGCACTTCACCGCGTCAGTATTCCCGGCCATCCACAATCCGGGTCATCCGCTCCGCAAGCTCGGAAAGCGACGGACTCTGGGCCGTGCGGACGTAATAGCCGGAGGTGGCGACTCCAGTCAGGAGCGCGCCTTCGTTCGGAAGGCCGATCAATTTGCCAATGCAGAATCCGGCGTTGAAGTGATCCCCCGCACCAGTGCTGATCTTGGGATTCGGCGTGAAGGGACCTTCCACGATCGCTGCCGATTCCTCGCCCTCGGATGCCGCGGCCGCAAAGGCACGCGGATGAACCACCACCGTACCAACCCCGAGCGCGCGCTGCAGCAAGACCGTCAAACGCCCCACCCGCTGGTGGTCGTCCCCGTCCGGAATCGCACAACCGATGACCTCCGCGATCTCTTCTGCCTCTTTTTCGTTCAAACCCAAAATCACATCGTGGTAGGTCTCGAACCGGCGGATCAGCTCCAGCGCCTCACGGATGTCTTCCGTCGTGCGCTTTTCGGGATCCGCCAAGTCGAAAAAGAAGATCGCACGCTCGGCCGGAGGCGCCGCCGCGAAACGCTCCAACAGGTGCCGCCAGATATCGCTCAGGCCATGGCACATCGTCCAGTTCACCATCGCCACCAACTTCGATTGCGTGATCAACTCAAAGAAGCAATCCCCACCCATCGTCTTTTCGATCAGCGCCCAATCGAGGTCCTTAAGGTGAGCATATTTGCCCATCATCAACTTACCGTCCTCGAATTCCAGCGCATCGGTGTGGCCCGGTTCGATGATGCTGAAGACCTGCGCACGATCCGCCAGTTCGGCAAAGACCGGATGCACGGAGGACGCCCCCAATGCCCCGACATACGTCAGCGCAACCTTGTTGGCACCCAAAGCATTGGCCATAATCGGCCCGTTGCCGCCCAGCTTAATCTGAACCGGCACCATCTCGATGTTGGCGCTCTTGCCCGCTGCCGCCAATATCCGATTGCCGAACGCGGTCAGATCCGGTACCCGCTCGAAGTGCTCATGATCACTGCGGGTGGCAACCAGATGGATGATTTCATCGACAAACCCGTCAAATCCCACCGTGACAGGGATGTCGCCCACACGGGCAGCCTGGATCTGAGGGAGGTATTTCTGAACAAGTGCGGCATTCATTGGATTGGGTACTCCTGATCATTTGAGGTTGTTGAGCCGGGGCCGGGACTGGTCCATGTGCGAAACTCGCACAGGGAGGCATCGAACCCCGAATCCCCTGCCGAAAAGAGAAAAATGGGTGTCAGTCGCTCGTGCTCTCGCACCAAGCTCCAGGTCAAATATAGGTAAAAGCGCGGTTCGACTTCCACACGCACCTGCGCCCGGCACGGATAATTCCTACTCTCATTGAACACCGTCAACTCCAAGCGATTCAAGGGCGGAGGTTCGGGATCGGTCAACCGGCGGCCAAAGAGCTTGGGGTGGTCGCGGCGTGGACGCAAGATCTCCTCCGGCACCCAGTAGTCCAGCTCTTCCGGGGAGACCTCGACCAGGGCCCACGCACCCAGGAATTGGTGGCCATCCGGCACCAGAATCAGATCTGGGACCAAAAACGCCTTGCTCGAAGGGCCTTCCGATTGAACATGCAGAAAGGAACCGAGCATCGGTATGAATTGTCGGTCCGCTTCCGGCTCCTGCAGTTCGACCTCCTCGGACTCGCTCATCGGAAGCTGGCCGGTCGCACGACCAACCCACGCACTCGGGGAGATCGAGAACAGAGATTCCGGATCGGGGGCGGCCGGCAAAAGCAACTCAAGGTCATAGATGCGAGCGACCTCCAGATCAAACCGCTGCGTGATTCGGACCCAAGGTGCCATCTGCTGCAAAAAGGCCAGATCCCACTCCGGCCCGGGATCCGGTTTCCAGATGTCACGAAACAACCCCAGCCTCAGCCTGAGCGACGTGTCACGCCCCTCCTGCAGATCCATCAACAGTCGCCTGGGACCCTCTCTTTGGGCATCACGAAAATCCGGAGTCCAGTACCGGTCGAGGTAATAGCCCATCCCGGCATGGACCGAGCCGAGCCGCTTCTCCACCGCCCAGGCCATCGGTAGGCGGTCCGTGGGACAGTCCACCGTCAGTAAACGCGCCGCCGCATGCCAGTCCTCTTCAACCCCTTCGGTCACCCAGCCGGTCGGTCTCGGATAGACCTCGATCAGCAGTGCCATCAACGCCACGCACGCCAAAAGCGGTCCCAAGAGCCACCCCCGCGAGGTCCAACGCCGTACCGGATCAGATAACCGAACTGTCCAGAAAAAAGGCGGGTCCGACCGGCTCAGGGCGTCAAGTGCCGCAGCGATCAGCAAAAAGGAGAGCGGCAGGAGGTAGATAAACAGCCGCGGAGGTGTACCAGGAGTGAGCAGCGGCGCCGGCACCAGCGCGGCCAGCCAACAGAGGAAGAGAGTGCGCCCCGCCAGGAGCCGCCCGCGATAATCCATGCAGGCGATCAGGCCGGCGACCATCAGCAGGACCATCAGCCACGCGGGCCAGCCGCGAAAGAGAATCTCTGGCAACGCGGCAGCATGCTTCAGGATCTCGCCGAGGTATGCAGGCTCGGCGGAGGCCTTCTCCCGCGCGTAAGCCGCCATCGATCGTAAGACTCCTAGATAGAAAATGCCGGAAAGCGGAACGACCGCGGCCGTATAGAGTGCGCACTTGGCCAACCAGCGTCGCCCTTGCAGAGAGCGCGCCTGAGGTAGAGCCGTCCAGGCCCCCGCCCCGACCAGTCCGACGATCAGCCAGACCGCCCCGGGGACCGACCAGGTTGCAAGCAATGTGCCACCGATGGCCTTCCAGACCATCGCCGGGCGGACCTGACGCGGGTAGATCAACCAGGACCAGAAGCCGTCAACCGCCAGGATCCCGCCTAACAAGACCAGTGTGTAGCCGCGGGCACTGAGCGAATACGCGATGTGCAGCGGACAAACCGCCAAGAACAAGGCCGCGAGATGTCCCACCCGCGCGTTGAAGAACCGAAATCCGAGTTGGAACAACAGCGGTACCGCCACCACCCCGGCCAGGTATGCCGGCATCCGCAACAACCATTCCTGCTCTCCGAACAGGAGCATCACCTTCATGAGCAGGGTGTGGAGGATGTGATTGTTCGGAAACGGGTAGTAGGTAAAGAGGTCTAAAGTCCCCCCGCGGGCAAACATCGTCAGGGAGATGATCTCGTCATGCCAGAGGCTTCGAGCCAGTCCAGGGAGGCGCAACAGGGCGGCGACCGCACCCCATACCAGCGACCAACCCAGGACATCGAATCGCAGGCGCCCACCCAGACGCCGACGCAGCTCGTCGAGAACGGGATCGCGCGCCGCACGTTCGGACGCGGGAACTCCGTGCTCGGAACCATCCATAGGTACATTCGTTGGATCAGTAGGCATTCTTGTGGGCCAAAATGGTCAGTAGGAGGATCTTCAAATCAAAGAGTAGCGACCAGTGCTCGAGATAGTAGAGGTCGTATTTCAGACGCTCCTCGATCGAGGTCTGTCCGCGAAGGCCGTTGACCTGCGCCCATCCTGTCATTCCAGGAGTCGCACGATGGCGGCTCATATACCGTAGTAAATCGGAGCGGAATTGTTCGACAAAAAAGGGCCGCTCGGGGCGGGGACCGACCAGACTCATCTCCCCCCGCAGGACATTGATCAGCTGTGGTAGTTCATCGATGTTCAGACGCCTCAACCACTTGCCGGGATAGGTACAGCGAGGGTCGTCAGGCACAGCCCAAACAGGACCGCTCTCGAGCTCCGCACCCTGTCGCATCGTGCGAAGTTTGAAAAACTGAAACGGCTCCCCACCGCGCCCACAGCGCAGCTGCTTATAAAAGATCGGCCCCTTCGAATCCAGCCGAATCCAGCACGCGGCAAGGATCAAAAGCGGTGCCGTCAGGATCAGGAGCATGCTGCCGATCACGAGGTCTTCCGCGCGCTTCAGCAGGCGGTTCCAAGGCCGATCCAAGGGATTCTCCGGCAACCCAATCAAGGGGACACCATCGACCCCGGTGATCTCCACGGAACTGGTCAGGATATCAAAGAGATCCGGGACCATCTTGAAGAGCACCATGTTCCGCTCGCAGAGCATGATCACCCCAGCCAGGATCGATCGATCCTGGGGCAGCTCCGCTACCACGACTTCGTCGACAGCATGCTCGTCCAGACAATGCTCCAGATCGCCGATCCCCCCCAACAGCGGCAAACGCTCCGGCATCTCCTGGCGCGGAAGCCCGTCCTCGGTGAGATACCCCACCACGGAATAACCCAATCGCGGATTGCTGTTCAGACCATGCGCCAAGCGCGGACCTCCCGCCCCACAGCCGATCAACAAGACCCGAACACCCTCCGGCAACCTGGCCAAAAGTCGATTTTCCACCACCCGAACACCCCCACGAGACACGCCGACCAGGGCGGACATGAGGGCGAGCGCGATCGGTGGGAGCGCACGTGAGAACGGTACCTCCGGCTGCACATAAAAGGTGAGCGCTAGCAGCAGGATCCACCCAATCACCAAGGTCCGAACCCCGCGGAACCATTCCGATGCAAACGGTCTCCCCGGCGGATGACGATACTGCCCCAGGACGGCCAAGTGGAGTATCAGCAGGGCAGTCGCAATGTTGAAAGACAAGGCGTAGTAGCGAGGCAACCACGACTCCGGTTCCACGGGTAACCACCCGGACCGGAAACGGATCCAATACGCCAACCAGAAGGAGGCGAGGATTGCGGCCGTGTCGCCCACGACCCTCAACATCGCCATTCTCAATTGGATCTGCTGGACCGCGTACTTAGCCATGATCGCATACTGGGGAAGTGAGGTTGAAACATTACCGGACGGTTCAAGCCTTGACTGCGGGGCATGCCCGCTCTCCGACGACCTGATCGAAGCCCCCTAAACCGCGGGCCCGGATCCGGATTTGATCCCCAGGCTCCAGTGTGAAGTCCTCTTCGAAGACAGCCTCTGTGCCGGTCAACACCACAACCCCATTCGGGAAGGGACCCCAGGCCTCGAGGAAGGGGCGAATATGTTCCACCTCCCACCGCATCTTTTCTGTGTTGGTCTCCCCCTGGGCCACGTTGGCCTCACCGCGCCGCACACGCGCCTTGATCTTCCACGGTCCCATGCCCTCACGCTCCGCCAACTTCAAGGCGGACCCCAGCCCTAAGTGCCCGTGAAACACCCGGCTCATTCCGAGACGCAAGGGATTCTCGCTCTCCATACCCGGGATGAGCATGTCGTTCGCCAGGCAAAAGCCCAACAATTCGAGCCGAGCGTTGAAAATCCAGCCGAGCGTCGGTCCCGGCCAAACGCGGATCCCCCCCCCCGGTAAGGGGACCGTATCCCCATCGCGACAGGCAAAGACCCCCGCACCCTTGAGGAAGAGTGGGGGCATATCCGCATTGAAGGCATGGTCATAGCACGCCTTGAAGGGAGAGCGCATCGACCGGATCATGCAACTCCTGAAGTAGTTAACTCCCATCGCCCAAACCGGGGTCTCGTCCAGGATCGGCAATAGTGGTCGCGTATCCTCAGGCAACGGAGCTTCGGTAGCAGCCTCCAGCAACTCAGACGGCGGCAACGTCGCCTGAAGCAACTCCGCTCCCGTCCAATCGTTTCGATAGGGGTAGATCAATCGGGGGCCCAATTGGCCATCGGGTTCGCTGAGTCTTGCCCATAATCCGAGACGAATCCGGCCATCCGGCGTGTTGTATCGACAGATGCGCATGATCACTCCATTGGATTCAAATACTCCGCCCCCACCCCGGCCATCGCCGGGAGCACCGACAGCGTTGTCTCAGGTTCATCTCCCAATCCGGAAGGGGGGCCGCCGTGCGAGCACAACGCGGCGACACCCTAGGACGTGCAACGTCTAAAGGCAACCCGCCACCCGATGTTGGTATAATTGCCAAATAAAAAAACCTGTACGCTTTTCATAGTATGTCCTAAAATGCCGACGATTGGATGCGGGGGGGTGCATTCCGATCCGATCAGGCTGCATACCCGCCCCTATTCCTACCGCCCGCGCCATAGGCCGGGATCAGATGCTCAGACATCATACCAGTTCAGGGTTTCATTCCAAAAAAAGGAGATGAACTCCATGTATTCGCTCCGAATTCCATGCTCACACTTCCTCGCGTTTATGCTTGCGCTGATTCTGTCGGCGAGCGCAGTTCCTACCCTTCATTCCGCAACGATCGCGGTTCCCGAGGACCACGCCACCGTCCAGGCAGCTGTCAACGCAGCCGCGGACGGCGATATCATCGAGATTACCAACAGCGCTGTCTACAACGAAGATGTCACGATTGCCAAGACCTTGACTCTCCGCGGTGTAGAGGGCCAGCGTCCCACCATTCAAAACACCAATAGCATCGAGCGATTCGCCCACCTCGGGATCGTCGGCCCTGACTGTCTCGGAACCGTCGTGCGTGCCGCAGGGTGCCGATTGAGCAACATCACCTTCAGCAATCCCCAGGTGGAGGCGGACGCAGCCGGCGTCTCGAGTGCACTGACCATCATCGCCCCGGGAGTGACCGTCGAGAACTGCACAATCACCACCGTCGATACCGCTCCGGATGACAATGTGGGGGTCGCCGTGGTCGACCTGGATCTGCCGACAGGCGGCAGCCCACCCATGGACACCCTCTTCAAGGATTGCCTCTTCGATACGAATAAATTCGGCCTCGCCATCAGCTGGTTCATCGCCCCTGCCCTCATCCCGACAGTCACCGTCGATGGCTGCACTTTCACCAATAATTCCGGTTCATCCCTGGAGATGGACACCGGCAACGTACAGGTCACCAACTGCACCTTTATGGACAATCCCGGCACGGGAATAGAGGTCGGAGCCGGATCCGTCAACGTCGTGGATACCGTGTTCGCCCGGAACGGCATGCAAAACGGTTGCGCCATCAACGTCGAGTTGGCCACCAACTGGGATGAGACGGCGGAGGCGCCGGTGCCGAGCCCGGTTGGTGAAGGACTGCCCGCCGGAAGCATTCAGCTGAATCGCTGCGTCTTCTATGCCCATGGCGATCCGGAATTTGCCTTCGATCCCACGGTTCGAGTCCACGAGGGAACCCTCCACGCCTCCCACTGCATCTTCACCGAAAACTACGCGAGCCATCTCATGATGGATAATGCCGGCGAAGAAATCGCTCCGGCCCAGGTGTTCATCGACCATTGCGATTTCTATCAGTCCGTCTATTTCTCGGAAATCGTGATCTACAACCTCAGCGGCCCCCAGCAGATCACCTTCCAAATCAAGAACTCAATCGTCACCGAAGGGGACGGAGGCCTTTGGGCCATCGAAAACGAATTCTGGGAGCCTGTCCCCGAAAACGACTTCCAGGCACAATACGTCGCCTTCTATGACCCGATGCTGAACGAAGGCGATATCGCAATGGAACAACTCAACAACCTCTTTTTCAACACCGGGATGCCACCCTACAACAACACCGATCCAACCGCCCCCGATTCGTTCCTGCTCCCAGACGGGCACGCCCTGCTGACCGCAGGTGAAAACGGAACCTACCTCGGCGCCCGCGGCACTGGGATCGAACCGCATCCACCGATTCTCGTCGCCATTGAACAGACGGAGACCGGCATCCGTCTCTGCTGGAACAGCCAAAACAGTCGGAACTATGAGGTCCAACAGCGAAGCGATCTCGGAGCTGCCAGTTGGGAGACCATCGCAACCGTCCCCTCAGCTGGTGAAACAACCTGCTGGGAGTCGGCCACCGACGGAACAGGAGCGCGATTCTGGCGGATCGTCCTCCCCTAACTAGAGGCCGTCCGAAAACCCAATTGGGCCACAAAGAAAGTTCTCCGGGGCCGGATGGGGAAGCCACAGAGATCACAGAGAACACAGAGGCGCAAGCAAGTCATTTCCAATCTGATTTTACCTCGGCCGAATTGCGGGGCGTCTCGCCGATGGCATAAAGAAGATCCTCTCTGTGAACTCTGTGCCCTCTGTGGCTAAAGATCCTCCGAAAGAGCGCAATCCTCCTGGCCTCAGCCTCCAAGCAATAGCTCCCGATCCGTCCGATCAATGTCGAAATCGAAATCGAAATCGGGATCGGGATCGGGATCGATCCCTGCTCTGTCTGGCGCCTGGCCATCTCAGCACCGCAACAGTACGGTTGGGCCACCCGGTTTCTCGTGCCCGAATCCCAGCCGGGGTCCCCTCGATACCGATACCGATACCGATACCGAGCCCGAGCTTGCTTGCTTCGCCATTGACCGTTTCGAACGGCCTCTGGCAGGCAACGGATATCCCCGCCAAAAGTATGGATCAAGGCGGTGCCCCATCCCTCCCCCATGGCCATGGCCAGGTCGAAAACGCCACCGCGCCTCGGCGCCTCTGCGCGAGGATCTCCGGATGGGGAAGCCACAGAGATCACAGAGAACACAGAGGCGCAAGCAAGTCATTTCCAATCTGATTTTACCTCGGCCGAATTGCGGGGCGTCTCGCCGATGGCATAAAGAAGATCCTCTCTGTGAACTCTGTGCCCTCTGTGGCTAAAGATCCTCCGAAAGAGCGCAATCCTCCTGGCCTCAGCCTCCAAGCAATAGCTCCCGATCCGTCCGATCAATGTCGAAATCGAAATCGAAATCGGGATCGGGATCGGGATCGATCCCTGCTCTGTCTGGCGCCTGGCCATCTCAGCACCGCAACAGTACGGTTGGGCCACCCGGTTTCTCGTGCCCGAATCCCAGCCGGGGTCCCCTCGATACCGATACCGATACCGATACCGAGCCCGAGCTTGCTTGCTTCGCCATTGACCGTTTCGAACGGCCTCTGGCAGGCAACGGATATCCCCGCCAAAAGTATGGATCAAGGCGGTGCCCCATCCCTCCCCCATGGCCATGGCCAGGTCGAAAACGCCACCGCGCCTCGGCGCCTCTGCGCGAGGATCTCCGGATGGGGAGGTCAGGTTGGAAAAGCGGCGACCTTCTCGGCTCGCTCACATCCCGACTCGGTCCAAGGCGTCTCGAACCTTGGCCAAGACCTCGCGCGGCTCCATCTGGCGGAATTCCGCAAGAAAGGGCTCTACGGCCACCGGTCCGGCATAGCCGACCGTTTCCAGCGCGTTCAAAAACTCTGTGATCTGAATGACCCCCGTCTCCCCCGGAAGGCACCTCCTTAGATCCGCCTGTTCGTCAATGTCGAGTCCCTCAGGGGCGTCGTTAATATGGACATATACAATCTGCTCCGGCTTGAGTGCCAGGATCTCCTCCAGGGTCCCACCGGAGGTGTACCAATGGAAGGAATCGAGCAAGAGCCCGACATTCGGTAAATCAATGAGCTTGATCAGCTCCTGGAGTCCGCGCAGGTCATGAATGAACTCAAAGTTCTTCCCCTTCCGAAGCGAGGGTGGCGCGACATACTCCAGCCCCAACCGGGCACCATGACTGTCAAGCACCCGGGCGCAATCACTCAGGCGATCCCGATGACGCTCGAAGTTCTCCGGGAAGGTCAACTCGTCATGATAAGGCGTGATCCAGGTGTAACACCGAATACAGCCGAACTCCGATGCAATCGATGCCGCACGGTCCAGCTTGGCCATCCCTGCGTTGAAGATCTCATTGTCCTCCCGGAACTCGACCGGCAAGGGGAAGCAAGCCGCCCGAAGACCGGAATCGACCAAGGCCCGTTTCGCTTCTTGGATTTGCTCCCGGGAGGCCTCCATGAGGTACGGCAAAGGCAGCTCGATCGAAGGGAACCCAAATTCCGCCGCTAAAGGCAGAATTTCCGCAAATGGGAGTTCGATCCCCAGAGGCAGGGGATTGAGGTTCCGGAACATCTTGGGATTGCGAGCGGCCTCAGGCTTTTCGGCGCCTTCCTCTCCCGTCGATGTGGATGTACGTCCAAGGATTTTGGGCCATTTCATTGAATCACCATTCGATGGAATCGCTTTTTCCCGACCTTGACGATGAGGGTGCCGTCCCCGGAGAAGTGTTCGGGACCAACCATTTCATCGATCTCCTCACAGCGACGATCCCCCAACTGAACCCCGCCCTGTTGAATCAGACGGCGTCCCTCACTCCGGGACTTCGCCAATCCGGCCATGGCCAGGAGCTCCGGGGCGGAGATACCGGCCTCCACATCGGCCTTCGAGACATGCGTCTCAGGCATGGCCTCCGCGTCGGCGGCCCCGCCGCCAAAGAGCGATTGAGCAGCCGCACGCGCCTGGGCCGCCGCCTGTTCCCCGTGCACGACCTTGGTCACCTCAAAGGCAAGCACCTCTTTCGCATCCCGAATCTGCGCCCCCTCCAGTTGCGCAAGCCTGCCGATCTCCTCCATCGGAAGAAAGGTGTAGAGCTTGAGAAACCGCTCGACGTCACGGTCGTCGACATTGATCCAGTATTGATAGAATTCGTAGGGCGAGGTCAGGTTCGCATCCAGCCAAACAGCGCCCGCAGCGGTCTTTCCCATCTTCGCACCGGTGGCCGTTGTGAGGAGCGGAAAGGTCATGACATGAACCTCCTCACTCTCGACCCGACGCACCAGCTCCTTGCCGGCCAAACAATTCCCCCACTGATCATCGCCACCCACCTGAAGCCGGCAACCATACTTCCGGAACAGCTCCAGGTAGTCATAGGCCTGCAAAAGCTGATAGTTGAACTCGATGAAGGAGAGCCCGTTCTCCAACCGCAGACGATATGCCTCGGCCGTCAGCATGCGGTTGACGCTGAAATGACGCCCGATCTCCCGCAGAAAGGTGATGTAGCTGAGCGTGCCTAACCAGTCCGCGTTGTTCACCCAGAGCGAACGATCGCCATCGAAATGAAGGAATCGCGAGAGCTGTAGCTTGAAGGACTCTGCGTTCTGCATGATCTGCTCAGGTTGCAGCATCTTGCGCATCTCAGTCTTACCTGAGGGATCACCCACCATCGCAGTGCCCCCTCCAAGCAGCGCGATCGTGCGGACGCCTGCGTCCTGCAGATGCTTGAGCGCCATGATCGGCAATAGAGAGCCGATGTGAAGACTGCCGGCCGTCGGATCAAACCCGAGATAGCATGTGGCCCCCATCTCAGAGAGATAACTCCGCAAACCGACCTCATCCGTCGATTGTTGCAAAAATCCCCGCTCCTTGAGGGTGTCCAGTACATGTTCTGTCATGGTGTGTGATCCTTCCATCGGCCTTGCCGACCGCAGTGTCGGTGAGAAAAGCTTAAGCTAAAACGTCGCATCACAAACGCAACTCTCCCGGGCGGACCCGGGTCACCGCCCACTAGCCTGAGCCCATCCGAAAACTCTATTGGGTCACAACGAAAGGTCTACGGGGCCGGCTGGGGAGGACTCCCGCAGAGAGCAGGCATGTGGTATTGGGAGGGGTGAAATGGACTTACATCGGAGCCGTTTTCAACAACAGCCGTGGTCTACTGAAACGGTATAACTGAAAAAACCCCAATAAAGTAGGCTGCAGAGCATGGAACCTACCCATTCCCCCTCTGCGCCTCTGCGCGAGTTCTCCCCATCCGGAGCCGCAGTGCCTTCAGCTGTGCCCCAATGGGCTTTTCAGACGGCCGCAAGCTCGGCCCAGAAACGTACACGTACACAGCGAAGCGGTACACGTTCACGTACACGAGGATGCGGCGAGTACGAGTAAGAGGGTTGCCGATCAGCCTGATCATTGTCGGAATCGAAATCGAAATCGAAATCGGGATCGATCCCTGTCCTGTGTGGCACTTGGCCCTCATGCACCGCTCAAATTTCGCTGCCGAGTTGTGTCAGCTCCGCACCAACACGGTTGAGGTATCCGGTTGTCTCATGCCTGAATCCCATTCGATACCAAGACCGATAGCGACCCCGACCCCGATCTCGCTTCGCCATTGACCTTTTCTGACGACCTCTCGCACCCGCCGATTTCGTCTGGTACCCTAGGAGGTCCACCCAATCGCCCGCCCGGAGAATTCGATGTGCAACTGGCTGCAAGAACTCAACCCGCAACAGCGCGCCGCCGCCGAATTCGGCGAAGGCCCCCTGCTGGTCATCGCCGGCGCCGGCTCAGGCAAGACCAAGACCCTGGCGGCCAGGGTCTCCTCGCTGGTCGCCCGTGGTTGCGACCCTGGCAGGATCATGCTCCTGACCTTCACGCGCAGGGCGGCCCGGGAAATGGTGTATCGGGCACAAACCACCTCCGATGATCCCGAAATTCCAAGAGTCTGGGGCGGCACTTTCCACTCCGTCGGTGCACGCTTACTTCGCACCTATGCCGATACCCTGGGACTCAATCCGGAATTCACAATCCTGGACTCGACCGATGCGGCCGACCTGATGGATATGGTTCGCCGCGAAATCGGATTGACCGGATTCCAGGGGAAGCGGGCCCCGATGAAAAAGACCCTTCTCGGCATCTATTCCAAGATCCTGAATACCGGCCTCTCCTTGACGCAGACCCTGACCCGCTTCTATCCCGATATCCCCGTCGAGGGCGATCAGCTCCGAGGCCTCTTTCGACGATTCGCTGAATACAAACAACAGCGCAATGTCCTCGATTACGACGATCTCCTCTTGCTCTGGAGCAAACTCCTCGACCACCAGCCCCTGCAGGAACACCTCGACCAACTCTTCGTTCACGTCCTGGTCGACGAGTACCAAGATACCAATCATCTCCAGGCCGAGATCCTTCGCAAGATGCGAATCAATTGCCACAACATCACCGTGGTCGGGGATGATGCCCAATCGATCTATGGTTTCCGCGGGGCCGACATCCATAACATCCTGGATTTCCCCAAACAGTTCCCGCAGACCACCATTCTAAAACTGGAAATCAACTACCGCAGCCAACAGCCCATTCTCGACCTCGCCAATCGAATCATCGGCTGCGCCGATCAGCAATACACCAAGGTGCTGCGGACCACTCGCAAGGGGGATAACCGCCCCCTATTCGTGCACGCCATGGACGATCAGGCCGAAGCCCAATATGTCGCCCGATCCGTCTTGATTCGAAGGGAAGAAGGCATCCCCTTGACCCGGCAAGCCGTCCTCTTCCGCTCGGCCTTCCAATCCGCACAGCTCGAAGTCATCCTGGCCAAGTATAATATCCCCTTTCGCAAATTCGGCGGCCTGCGCTTCCTCGAATCAGCACACATCAAAGACATCCTCGCCATCCTCAGGATCGCCGAGAACCCAAAAGATCCCATTGCCTGGATGCGGATCCTTCTACTCATCCCCGGGATCGGACCCACCTCGGCCGCCCGCCTCTTGGACCAGTTCAACGCCTTAGGGGCGAACCCCGCCTGTCTGGAGCAGCTCCAGCCACCGCCCAAAGCCAAAGCAACGTTCCAACAATTCACCCAGCTTATGGCGGCCATCACCAATCCGAACCCACCTCCGCCTCACGAACAGCTCGAAAAGGCCTACCGCTTTTACGCACCCTTGATGGAAGCGAAATATGAAAACGCACGCACCCGAGCACGTGATCTGGAAGAGCTCGGAGCCATCGCGCAATCGGCCGCCAATCGCAGGCAGTTCCTGACCGATCTGGCCCTGGAACCGGTCTCCACCGGCGCATTTAATCCGCATACACCACCCACCGAGGATGAAGTGCTCACCCTCAGCACGATTCACAGCGCGAAGGGGTGTGAGTGGGATGTCGTCTATCTGCTGCACGCAGCCGAAGGCATGATCCCGTCCAGCATGAGCATGCATGACCAGGATCAACTCGCCGAAGAGCGCAGACTCCTCTACGTTGCGATCACGCGTGCACGCGACTCACTGTCGATCTGTTTTCCCGCACAGTACCAATCGAGCCCATTCCGCAGCGGACACCGGCTCAACCAGCGAACCTCATTCCTGGATCGTGCGGCCATGGCCCTGATGGATACCGTCAGCGCCGGCGACCTCCTCGACGGGGAAACCGCGCCCGTCGATGCCCCCACACACCTGAATCCTCGGATCGGTAAAAACGCGATGCAGTCAATGATCGATATGTGGGAAGACGAGTCCTAGCCCGAGCCCGTCCGAAAAGGTTGCCGCTTTCCCAACCTGATCTCCCCATCTCCATCCGGAGAGCCTCCCGCAGAGGACGCGGTGGCGTTTTCGACCTGGCCATGGGGGTGGGTTGGGGCCATGCCCTGATCCGAACCTGCTTTGAGGGAAAATGATCCGTTGCCTGCTGTCCAAGGCCGTTGCAGAAA
>CALLYA010000450.1 GCA_937875495.1 uncultured Verrucomicrobiota bacterium | reverse complement strand
ATGGCCAGGTCGAAAACGCCACCGCGTCCTCTGCGGGAGGCTCTCCGGATGGGAAAGCGGCGCCCTTTCGGACAACCTCCAGCAAGGGGAGCGGATTCACTCCTCTCACCTTCGCGCCCTTTCCTCGGGGAAAACGAGTTGGCGCTTGACCACCCTTCACCCGCTTCCTATCGTGCCTGATGCCCGGCATTGAGCCTACCCGAATCCCTGCCGGTGGATCATCGATCCTCCGCACCCCATATTCGTCCTCACCCAGGGCCAACAACCGACCTATCGCAAAGGGTTCGCCTCCTATGCAGTCCGTTCGACATCTTCTCTTGCTCGCCCTCACGACCAGCCTCGGTTTTGCCTTGGCCAGCTGCCGGTCAACCCAGCCACTCGCCACAGGCATTCAGGCGGATCCGACCGCGGTCATGACCCTCTCCGGTCTCGATCCGACGGTACCGACCGCCTCCGCCATGGAGCGGGACCCCCGAGGTTTTGGCGATGCACAAGCGCTCGAAGCGCGCGGCAATTACCGGGGCGCCTACAAGCGCTACATCCGACTTGCCAAGAAGCACCGCAGAAACGACCTCGCCGGTGAGGCGTTCTTTCATGCCGGTCGCTGTCTGGAAGAGATTCAGCGCCACAACAAGGCCTTCGACACCTACCAAAAAGTGGTGGACCAATTTCCCCGATCCCCTCGCTTCCCTGAGATTATCCGGCGCCAATACGATATCGGCATGCGGTACTACCAGGGAGACCTCCGACCGATGCTCGGTCTTCGCCACGCCGACTCTCTGGCCGAGTCGATCTCCCGCCTCAACGCCGTCGTTCAAAATGCCCCCTACTCCGCCGTCGCGCCCGAGGCACAGTTCCATATCGGGCTCGCACACGAGCAGCTCGGCGAGCATCCCAAGGCCGCCGACGCCTACGCCCTGATTCCAGCCAACTACCCCGATCATCCGCTCGTCGAACAGGCCAAGTTCCGCAGGGCCGAATGCCTCTACCAAATCGCGACTGTGCGCACTTACAACCAGAAGTATTACCAGGAGAGCATTGAACAGTTTATGGACTTCCTAACCCAGTTCCCGGAGTCCCCGCTCGCTCCGGAATCCTACCTGCGTATCGAGGAGCTTCGGGCCAAACAGGCCAATGAGATGCTCCAGATCGCCCGCTTTTACCTGAAACAAAGGCAGGAGGAAGCGGCCAAGGTCTACCTGCGTAATATCGTCCGGGACTTTACCGACACCTCCCCCGCCGAGGATGCCTCTGCGCTGCTGAAAACGCTCGAATCCTAGTCCGCCTGCGCGATCCCCCCCTGTCGGAGTGCTCTTTCTCGTAGAGACCAAACTCCGGAGGACCAGGCCGACCGGGCTCCGTCACCAAATGAGGCATTGACCAATGCGGCGGAACCGGCCATATATGAGCGGACCTTTGGTCAGCCCAACCGCTTCAAGAACCTTCACCCTCCCCGGAACCGAGCCCAGTGGGCCAAGTCGCCCGGGAGATCCAGGAACGCTCTCTCCATCCCTCAATCCTTATTCCGCGGGCGCAGAAGCCATGATCAAATTCGCAGCCACCCCCAAAACATTCCCTTCTCGAATCACCGCCCTCCTCAGCGGCACACTCCTGTTGGTCGGATGCCTCGGGTATAGGGTCGGCTCACTCCTCCCTCCCGGCCTCGATACCATCGCGGTGCCGACCTTTGAAAACCTCACGACCGAACCGCTGTTGGAAAACGTCGTCACCGACGCTGTCATCGCGCAGATCCAGATGGAGGGCGGACTCCGAGTAGTCCCCCAGGAACAGGCTGACAGTGTGCTCGTCGGAAAAATCCACGAGTTCAGACTGGTTCCGGTCCGCTACGACAGGGACGACCGTGCCGTGCCCAACGAGTACCGTGCCGTCATCACCGCCTCCTATGTCCTCGAGGACAACCGGACCGGTACCACAATCAGCCAGAGACCGTTGCTCGCAGGCGAGAAGGACTTCATCCTCGGGGGCGACCTCATCAGCGCGAAGCGCTCCGCGCTGCCCGAAGCAGCGGAGGACCTGGCCCACGATATCGTAGAAGCCATTGTGGAAGCCTGGTGATTTCGTGAGCCCCCGCTGCATGCGGACCTCATTCCTGAGTACACATCCGGTCTCACACCCAGAAAAAGCGCGCGGCGCGCTCACTCCGAAGCAATCGGAGGAACACGCCGCGCGCTTTTACATTTCCGGGAAGTCACGTCCCGCCCGCCCCTGGGGCCTGGGTCCGGTCAAGCCCTCAGGCGGAAGCCAAAGTCTTCAACCGCGCCCCGAGACGGGCCTTTTTGCGGTCGGCTTTGTTGCCGTGGATGGTCCCGACCTTCGCAGCCTTGTCATAGAGGCTGATCGCCTTGCGGAGGAGTTCCTCGGCGACCTCTGCGTTGCCGGTCTCTACGGCCTTGAGATAGCTCCGCTCGACCGTGTGCAAACGGGACTTGATGATCCGATTCTGGTTGCGTTTCCGCGCATCACTGCGCAGTCTCTTGGTGGCAGACTTGGTATTTGGCATGGTTGTCCTCTTGTCCGGCCGTACATCCAGGCGTATGGCCTGTGGCCGCAATCTGGTTCTGGCGGGTGGAAAGATGCAGGTTAAAGATATTAACCGTGTCGGGGAAGCGCGGAAAAGTCAAGTGGCCCCCAGCCTGAGTGCGAAATCCGTCCTGCACCTCGGTCTGCAGGGCAAGCCCCCCTTCGTGCGGCTCGCTCAATCACCCTCCGTCATGATCCTCGCTCCGGTCGGCGAAGTCCGCTCCCCGCAGGCGGAGTTCGTCAAAGAGGTCCTTGCCGCACCCGATCAGTGGAGCCAATCGCAACAAGCGCACATCCTGAAGGACGATCGCACCTCCCTGATCCTCCGATTGGAGGGGCCGGAGGGGCCCCTCGTCCTCAAATCGTATCGCATGCGCAAGCCGATCGATCCGGTGCTCGACCGAATGCGCTTCTCACGCGCCCATCGCTCGTTCGCTGCGGCTCACGCGATCGCACAGCTCGGTTTCTCCACCCCCTTTGCATGGGGTTGCTCCAACACCCTTTACCACCGCTGGCCGCTGGCCGCCCACCTCATCACCGATTATCTGGACGGTTTCCCGACACTGGCCGAGTTGATGGCCAGCCCCGCTTGTAAGCGCCATCCCCGTTGGTTGGCCAAAACAGTTCGAGCCTTCGCCAGCTGGCTCGCCCGCCTCCATGATTCAGGCATCCATCACCCCGACCTCAAGCCGGTCAACATCCTTGTCCAAGCCCCAAACCTCGACGACTCCGCTCCGACGCCCAACGATTTCATATTGATCGATCTCGACCGGGTCACCATACGGTCTCACCTACGCCCCCGACAACAGCTCCGTAACCTCGTCCAACTCCATGGCTCCTTCCAGGCAGACCTGCCGTGGAAGTTGCGCCTGGACTTTTGGCAACACTACCAAGCCGACCTCGCAACCCCCTTCACGGCATCTTTTGCCGAGCTCGAATCCGAAACCCTGCGCTGGCTCGGCAAACGCAAGCAGTGGTAGCCAGAGCCTGTCCGAAAAGGTAGCCGCATTCTCAAACTGACCTTGCCATCCGGACCCGGAAAGCCTCCCGCAGAGGGCGCGGTGACGTTTTCGACCAAC
>CALLYA010000449.1 GCA_937875495.1 uncultured Verrucomicrobiota bacterium | reverse complement strand
ATGAAAATGGACCAATTTTCCTGTTTTGAGGTCCGAATAGCGAAAGTCGGGCTAATTGCTACCTGTTCAATCTGGGGTCTCCCCGGACAGGCTATCGATTTGAAGCAGCTGAAATTATATTCTGATAGTTCAATGCCCGCAACCGAACGTCTCCGAGGTCTCGTTGGACTGCTCGAAGAAGAGGTTCAATCACCGACCGAATCACATATCGGGTTGGGAGGAGGGCAAATAGACCATGACTATACGATGACTCAGATTGCCCTTGGAATTTCACATGTTGCAAAAGAAACTTCGGAGGCGCGTCATTGGCTGAAGTCAAAACTTAAAGAAAGCAACTCGACGGAGGCAGAGGAGGTGCTGAAGATTGCCTTGGGATTGGCTCGTGATCCATCTGTGGCTACCTGCTTGGCTGAGTTGCTAAAGCGGCCAGGTAATCCTAACAGGCGTGCCTTGGCTGCGTTCGCAATAGGGGAGTCTGGATCTGTAGTTCACATTCCAGACCTTATGAATGCTCTGAATGACGTGTACTCATTTGAGCATTTGGGTGACGTTGGAGAAGCGGGGACCGCCATTTTTCCTGTTCGCCGAGCTGCGTATCTTGCACTGAGAAGCCTCAACGTAAAGGTTCTTAGGCCAAATCCGGATGATGAATTTAAGTATGAAGTTGATAGAACGAGTGCGATCAAAGCCATCGTGCCCGCTTTACAGAGTCCCGACAACACCAAGGTGTCCTCTGCTATTCGAGCCATTGAGCGAGTAGGAGGCAGTACTGCCTGCGAGGCATTACAAAATTATATTGAACTGAATCGAGAAAATCCTGACAAAAAAGAATTGGTCATACAAGCGACAGCTGCTCAATCTTGTATTCCATAGTGTTTTCAAGGCGGTGCTGTAAGCATGATCCTGTTGGGCCTCTGCCAAATGAAGAGATTCCCGCATCGGGGCACTGCATCAGGCTTGCCGGTTCCGGTGGTTGGGTGATTCCATCGTTTCGGCGGTAGCTGTCATATGCTCGCCAATTATGCATGCGTCCATTGCAAGTGAGTTGCCGTCCTGGGTTCGTGTCGGGCAAGAGGTCGACCGAAAAGGCAGGCGCTTTCCCAACATGCCCTCCTCATACCCATCCGGAGAGCCTCCCGCAGAGGGCGCGGCGGCGTTTTCGACCAGGCCATGAGGGTGGGTAGGTCCAATGCTGTGGTCCAAACAATTCTTTGGAGAATTGTAGGGCTAGCGGTAATGTTCGAGCAGGTGTTGGCAGTTGAGCACCTTTTCCACCAGGTCGATGGGCAGGTAGAAGTAGTGGTTGGACGCCTCGTATCCGATTCTTGAGTCTGCCCTCGCCTGGCTCCAGAGGGTCTTGGCGACCTCGATTTCGCTCGTGAGCAGTTCCTTGAGCTCCTGGTTGAGGGCATCGTTGTCGAGTCCCGTCCCGGTATTCAGGCGATCGCGGAGCTGGATGAAGCGGGTCTGATTGGCGGCGGATTTAAAGTGCATGGCTGCTGCCTTGGCGAACCGCAGCTCCGCGAGGGCGTCCGCCTTTCGCTCGGCGGGCGCGGCTGCAACGGCGGCCTGCAAGGGGAAGAGTCCCTCCATCCAGGCTTCGGCGAGCCGGTCGAACTGCTGGGCGAAGATCTCGGGCGGGAAGGGTCCGCGCCAGGCGTTGAGTGCGTCATACGGGAAGCCGACCATGGTCGCGTTGTATCCGGTGGCCTGGGGGAACAGGAGGTTCATGGGCCCGGCGTTTTGGGGTCCGTTGTAGAGCACGGCGATATGATAAGGGAATTGGCGCATGGCCTCTGAGAATCGGCTCCAGGCGGTGCGTGCCTGATCGGCGCCGGTGCCGTAGCGGCGCTCGGCGATCCGCTGAAGGACGGCATCGGCTGCGGCATCCGGCGTGCGGAAGAACTCCGCGCTGACCTCCAGATTGGGTGATGGGTATCCGCCGAGGCTCCAGCTCAGCATCATCCCGTCGATATCGGCCTGGGCGAGATTGCCGGCGTGTTCAGCGACGAGATCGAGCACCGGGAGGTAGGGTATGGCGGCGAGCTCCCAGGTGTTGTTGAACTGGACCTTGGCCATGGTGCGCAGTCCTGCCGACTGAGCGAATTGCCAGTGGCGCGATGCGCGGGGGCCGGGACCGGGCGCAGAGATGGAGTATTCGCCGACGACGGAGTCGATGCCGCCGCGCTGGATGGGGGTGGACCACTCGCTGACCGATTGTAGCCAGACTGATTTGGGCAATGCCTGGATAATGGCTTCCGCCTCACCATCCGGCCAGCCCCAGTCCCAGACGATCACATTCGCATCGGGGTTGCCGCGGTGGACTCCCTGTTCCACGGCGGTATTGACCTCGGCGATGATCTCGCCAGCGCTCCGGGATTGGCAGCGGGGGCAGTTCTTGTGTTGGAAATGGGATGCACAGCTGGTGAGGTTTTCCGAGGCGCTGATGGTGAAGGCGCCTCCGAGGCCGGGGACCTCGCGAAAGACGTACTCGAGGGAATCGCGCAACCAGGTGAGGACCTCCGGACTGGAGGTGCACATGGCGCGGTGATCGCCCGCGGCGACGCCTGCGGCCTCCGGATGTTTCTCGAAGAAGGCGGCCGGCATGGAGCGCGGTTCGTTGGTGTAGAGGTAAATCTTGATCCCGTATCGGGCGGCTCGATCCACGAGTGCGCGCAGGGTCTGGAGACGGGTCTCGTGGTTCTGGCCGAACTCGGGGAAGATGTCACTTGGGGCGAGGGTCCTGAGCACGGTATGCAGCCAGACGCCGTTGACGCCGACCTTGGAGAGGCGTTGGAGGAGTCCCTCCGGATAGGGATCGAGGTTGGCATTGAGCAGCGGATCGCCGAAGAGGGCGAAATAGGAATAGATGAATCGAATGGTTTCGACGGATGCGTCCGCAGTTGGTGGGTCCGCTTGAGGCAGGGGTTGGCTCAGCTCCTGGATGAAGGAGAAGCGCGGTTCCTCGGCGGCTTCGTACCACTCGGGGAAGTGCGTCTTGAGCAGGCTCGCGATTTCCGTGGCGCGTACCTGCGTTTCGGGTGCGGCTTCGGACCAAACCAGCGGGGCACACTTCGGCTTGAGCGAGCCGAGTTTGATGAAGAGGAAATCGTCTTCCCGCAGGGAGAATGCCAACTCCTCGGCGGTCACATCGAGCAGGGTCAGGATCTGGTCGTACGGCAGGAGATGCCAGTTCCGGCGCAGGACGGTGATATAGCCGCGGGTGGTCCACTCCTCGAGGATGGGAGGTTGCGGGGGCAGGCCCAACGACTTTCCGAGGGCGCTGATGTTTTCGGGGGAGGTCCCGACGACCTGCGCCATACGTTCAGCGGAGACGACCGGCCAGTTGCGGAAGACGAAGGCGTGCAAGCGATCGGGAAAGTGCTGAAACTCGAGGGCAGGCGGCGCGGCACCTTCAGGCAGGGTGGCTGCGGTGGAGCGATTGTGGGTTGCGACGAACGCACCCGCAACAGCGGTGAGCAGGGTGACACGAATCACGGCGGACCGGAAGCGACACAGCATGATAGAGGTCTCCATTCCCCCTGAGGGCGGTAAGGGTAAAGCGATTGTCGGCAGTATACGATCCGTCGTGGCTTTGGGTAAATGGGGAAATGCCGGGCTTCGGTCGGCAGGCTGAGGTCCGTGGGCCTCAGGCGAGGGGCGGGGGGGCAGAGGCCGGAGGTCCGTTGTCAGCGGCAAGGACTCCCACAGAGATCGCAGAGGGCGCGGGTACGAGTACGAGTACGAGTAGGAGTAGGAGTAGGAGTAGGAGTAGGAGTAGGAGTAGGAGTAGGAGTAGGGGCACTGGTTCGGGGAGGACGAGGCCTGCGGAAACGGTATATCTAAAGGATTCCCCCAACAATGTAGGAGGCAGAGCATGGACCCTACCCATCGCCATGGCCTGGTCGAAACCGCCACCGCGCTCTCTGCGGGAGGCACTCCGGGGCCGGATGGAGACGCCAGGTTGGGAAAGCGGCTACCCTTTTCGGACGACCTCTAACTCGCGAGGGCCCCGCGCCGCGGCACGCAACATCGTGCCGTGTAAGTGTCGCGATCTGGGAGGTATGGAAATCTGCGCCATCGAGTTTTGCGGCGTTTTTCGTACCTTCGTGTGGAGGAAAAAACCGTCGATTAATATGGACAAATGGGTCTGAAAAAGGTCATTGTTAGATTAGCCCAATCGCATTGGATGCGAGGGTGTTGAGGCGACAAAGCCTTATCCAAACTCGGGGGGGAGTCATGAAGTCCTTTCAATGTGTCCGCATACTGACACTACTGGCGGGCGCTCTGTGCTTGCAGTGGTTGAGTATCCAAACGGCATTCGGGGTCAGCATCACTGAAGACCTGACCATTCCTCCGGGTGAACTGGGGTATGACAATCAGGCGGTCGTGATCGACGGGTGTACGGTGACTGTGAGTGGTGCGCATACCTTCTCGCAGCTGACGCTCCAGAACGGTGCGGTCTTGACGCACCCGCCCTATGCGGATGGTCAGGATCATCGCTGCTGGATCGTGGTGAATGGCGATCTGGCGGTGGACTCCTCGAGTGCGATCGACGTGAACGGCAGGGGCTATCCCGGGACCACAGGTGCTGGGATGGGTCCGGGTGGCGGAACCGGGGTCAAGGGTGAAGCGGGTGGCGGCGGTGGTGGCGCTTATGGCGGCAACGGCGGTGCGCCCCAGAGTTCTTTTGTTGGAGGATTGGCATACGGCTCTGCGATGCTGCC
>CALLYA010000448.1 GCA_937875495.1 uncultured Verrucomicrobiota bacterium | reverse complement strand
GCCATGGACCTTTTCGGACGGCCTCTAGCTTCGGCCCAGAAACGTACACGTACACGGTGATGCGGCGAGCAGTGCGAGTACGAGTACGGGTACGAGTACGGGTACGGGTACGATGGGTTGCCCCCAGTCAGATCATTGTCTGAATCGAAATCGAAATCGAAATCGCGATCGGAATCGATCCCTGCCCTGCATGGGGCCGGGCCCTCATGGACCGCTCAAACTTCACTGCCGAGTGGTGTCAGCACCGCTACAGCGGCACCCGGTTTCGCGTCGCCGAATCCCATCCCGCGGTCTTTCGATACCGACCCCGACCCCGAGTGTATTGTTTCCGCGTCTGCGAATTCTTAACCATCTGCGAATCCCCTCCCAATTTCGCCCCAGATCTCATTGCTGCTGGGGGCATACACCCCCTGGTGCTGACAGTTCAAACCTGCCGCAACGGTGGCGATGCGGACGGCTTCTGCCCAGTCTTTGCCGAGGTGAAGTCTGGCGTAGACGAGGCCGGCGAGGTAAATATCGCCGCAACCGGTGGGATCCGGCTCGATGGAGGGAGTCGGCACGGCCGGTTGGCGGATGGTTGTGAGACTCCTGGACTCCAGAAGGGCTGATCCCAATTCACCGGCGGTGACGGCGAAGGTCACGTTCGGGTACCGGTCATGAAGGCGGTGGGTCAATTCCGCGAGTGGCGGGGGCGCACCCGCGGAATGATCAGGTCTGTCGAGCAGGCAGAGGGCCTCCTGCCAATCGAGTTTGACCAGCTGAAGGCAGGTTTCGGGTTTCGGGGTCCAAACTTGAGGAGAGACACGGCCGTGGGTGTCGATCTTGCGTACGTATCCCTGGGGATCGAGCCAAAGTGGCTTTCCTGCGCATTCGGCCGCCTGTTGCAGGAGCGGCAGGGGCCAATCCCAAGGGGTGAGCGGGCCGCCGATCACCAGTTCCGGCCGGCGCTTCGCCCATGGTTCGACCGCGTCCCAGGCAATCGGATCCGGGAAGGCATCGACCTTTTGGATTCGCAACATCGGCTTGGATCGGTCGGGGTAGATATTCCGGTAACAGAGGGTGTGCCTGCTCGGGAGGGGAACGACGGTGAGATGGTCTCCAGCCAATTGCATAAGCTCCGCGTGTTCAGACTCCGCGGCCGGGGTGAGCCAGACGACATCCATGCCGAGACGGGAGAGTGCCCGGGCAATGGCGGTTCCTGAACCGCCCAGGGCAGGTGCGAGGGTGTGTCCGTATAGCTCGTTGCGGTCGAGCGTAACGCTGCCGAGAACGAGAACAAATGGGCGAGGCGAATCTAGGGGCAATGCTGTCATGGGTGGGGGCCGAGGGCCGAGTGGGTAGTGGGGAAGTTCAATCCTCAGATGCAGAATCGAAATCGAGCTCGATTGATTTTTTCTTCATCTGCGCCATCTGCGTAATCTGCGGATCTCGCCCCTCCGGCTTTCCCCTGCACCCGCTTTTGTGTATGTAAGGGGCTGAGTTGAGTGGATGTGGGTGATGTCGGGCAGAGGAACGATTGATGATGACCAAACAAGACAAACGATTCAAGCGCCGTATGGGCGGCGTTCTCCTTATAGTGCTGATGGCCTTCATAGCCGTAATCCCGGGCAGGGGTTCGGCCCAGCAGCAGATTGAATTGCCCTGGTTTGATTTGGATCCGGTGACCGTATTGGAATCGTGGCCGGAATGGATGGATCCGGAGATGATCCCGGGGCTGGTCGGCAATCTGGATCAGGCAAGGCCTTGGTTGGAGCAGGCGTTTATGATGTTGAACCAAGCCGATTGGTCGGAGTTGGTGCACGTAGCGGGGCCTGCCAAGGATCTGATCAAGCAGTGGGGTGGCCATCCGGCACTGGAGCCGTGGGCCGCGGAGTTACAGGCGCTACACGACTACCTGTCCATGGCGGAATACGTCGAACGCGAACCGCCTGCCGCGATGAAGGGTGAGCCTGTGGGGCGTACCTCGCCCGGTCGGGTTGGGTCCGCCGCCCGTGCGGGGAGCAGTGGGGCAGGGGGTGGAGCTTCGGGAGGGAAGGTCGGCACTGCTGCCAAGGTGGGGACCGCGGCGAAGGCGGGAAGCGCCGGTGGGACACCTTCGTCCAGTCAGGGGTCTGGCAAGAGCACAGCGACCACCGGTGACAAAGAGCAGGCGCTCTCCTCGGTCGAGCGCTGGCGGAAACTTCTTCAGGACCGTCCCGTGCCCGCTGGTGCGGCGCGGTGGGAGCGAATCTCCAAGCAAGTCTTTGCAAAGCACGGACTGCCTCCGGAGTTGGTCTGGATGGCCGAAGTCGAGAGCGCTTGGAATCCTAAGGCGGAAAGCCCGGTCGGGGCGAAGGGGCTCTTCCAGCTCATGCCCGAGACGGCGCGATCGCTGGGACTTGTGGTGAATACCCAGCACGATGACCGGACCGATCCTCAAAAGAATGCGGATGCGGCCGCCCGCTATCTGAAACAGTTGCACAAGCGGTTTGGAAATTGGGACCTGGCCGTCGCGGCCTACAACGGTGGGCAGGGCCGAGTTTCGCGGGCGATCGGATCGGGCGACACCGGATTCTCGGCGGTATCGCCCAAGCTCCCTCGGGAGACGCGCATGTATGTGCCGAAGGTGTTTGTAACCATTGGGTTGCGTGAAAGTGTCGACCCCGGTTTGCTGCCTGGACCGGCGGACCGACCGGTCGCGATACCGAGTCCGCTCAAACGGCATCCTGCGCCTGTTCCGATCACCATGAACTGAAGGGGACAGGGAAAAATCATGGTCAAAGGCGAAAAGAGCAATACCCTGCATTGGTTGATCATTGTCGTACTCCTCGCGTTGATGGTCGCTGCACCGGTCTATGTGGACATGACTCGGTGGTCGCAGGACCGGAATATCCCAGGGCCTGAGGCGCTTCAGCGGCATTCGTCGCTGTTGACGCCGATCTGCTGGATCGAGATGGGTGAGTTGTCGGAGGCTGAGGCCGTGCTGAACAGCGGACTGCAGGTGGATCCTGCCAATGGAGAGGCATGGTGCGTTTTGGGTCTGTGCCATGAGCGCCAGGGGCGCGTGGATGAGGCGATTGAGGACTTTCAACGGTCGCTCGATCTGATCCCCGAAGCGGTCTTCCGGGACCTGGCGCGTATGTCCCTCGCGCGGTTGCTGAATGCGAATGGCCGCACAGCCGAGGCGGGGACGCAGGTGCGTTTGCATCTTTTGGAAAAACCGGATTCCCGCATCGGCCTTCGGATGGGGGTGACCGTGGCCAAGGCCGGCGGAGACACCGGCGCAGAGCAGGAATATCTCAAACGATTGATCAGCAGCGAGGCCGGAAGCGCTGCCGAGCGTGCCCAGTGGAATCAGCGACTGTTGGAAATCGCGCAGTGAGGGCGATGGCGAAAGCGATTCCGGAACCGGATGGACGCGATTTCTCGCTCGAAGCCGGGGTCCGGGGTTGACATTGGCCGGAAAAAACCTAGCATATCCATTCCTTTGAAAATCCTCACGGATCGGGATTGTTGCCACATGGATTTCGGAGAATAGACCGACCGGACGCTGCTTTGGCGTTTGGGTCTTACGTCGATGTGGCGAATCGTGAGGTGGTTGCGCACTTGCTGCAACCTTCCCGCGAACACCTTTCCACGAGGAGGCGGTACTACAATGAAGCGGACTTATCAACCTTCGCGCATCAAGCGCAAGCGCACCCATGGATTCCGGGCTCGTTCTAGGAGCCGTGCAGGACGTTTGGTTCTCAAGAGCCGTCGCCGTAAGGGACGCGCGCGTCTGACGGTCTAGCGAATCGGAGCGGGTACGGGAGCTGAACGGGGGTCGGGAATGGCTTGCACAGAGGATTCAAGCGGCTCCTCCCCCCGAGAAAGCGCATCGAGAGGGCTTCCTCGGGAAGAGCGTATGCGTGCCTCCTCAGAGGTTCGCGCTGTTTTGGACCGGGGTGAGACATTTGTCGGCAGGCATATGGTCTTGAAGGTCCTGTGCCTGTCGGACGAGACGAGCGGCCGGAGGTTTGCGGTCATTGCCAGCAAAAAGGTCGGGGGTTCGGTCGCTCGATCAAGGGCGAAACGGAGGCTGCGAGAACTCTATCGATTACATCGCAATCTCCTTCCCCAGAGAGGCTTGCGATTGGTATTCATATCTCGATATAGGGTGGTCAATGCACCTTATGCCCTGATCGAAAACGAGTTTCTATATTTGCTCCGAAAAGCGGATGTCCTGATGGAATGCCGATCATGAGGCGTCTCGTCCTACGCGCGATCACCGGTTACCAAAGATGGATCAGTCCCCTGATCGGAATGCACTGCCGATATGTCCCAACATGCTCCAGGTACACGGCCGAGGCGGTGGAGCGTTTCGGTGTGATCAGAGGTTTATGCCTGGGGATATGCCGCGTTGCACGCTGTCATCCGTTTACGGAGGGCGGATTGGATCCGGTCCCCGAACAATGGCACTGGCGTGCCTGCCTTGGCGCTCGCCACAGATTTCCATCCAAGTGACTCGACCATGACCGACAAGAAGACTATCGCCCTGGTGGCCCTACTTTCCATGATCCTGGTGGGCTACCATCTATGGATTACCCGCGAATTCGGCGGCGCGGTGCCTGCACCCAATTCGGCTTCAGAACAGGGATTGGTCGAGGAAACACCGGAAGCGGCCAGTGCCCCCGCCGAGAGCGAGGCGCCGACCGGGCCCTCCGAGGTCCCTGCCCCCACTCAATCGGCACCTCCCGGGCAGAGTGGCGGCTGGGTCGAGGCCGATCAATGGCGGCCTGAGTTCGAATCCTCCGAACATCCTTCGATCACGATCTCCAATGACGTGATTCAACTGGCCTTCTCGCCGGTCGGCGCAGGCATTCGTAAGGCCGAGCTGACCCAGTACAACACCCAAAACAACGGCGGCGGTCCTCTCATCATGGACCAATGGCCGATTCTGCCGTTTTCTCTGTCGACCAGCAACCGGGATGTCTTTGAGGTCATCAAGGCCGATACGACCGGGATCACGATGCAGAGTGGTGCGGATCCCGACCGCGCCTACTCGATCCGCAAGGAGTTTGTCCTCAGGGAGGACTACATCCTGGACGCGACGATCACATTCACGAACGATGGCACCGCGCCGGTGCTGATCGACGCGTTCGACATGCATGTGGGAGTGGCGCACCACACCGGCCCCGAGGACAAGCAGTACGGGGGGATGCTGGGGTTCGATTATTACAACGGCAAGAGCGTCGACTACCTGAAGCTCAAGCAGAAGAAGGGCGTGCTGGAGCCTCCCTTCGAGGCGCGTCAGGACAGCGTGGTCTGGGCGGGTGTGAAGAACAAGTACTTCACTGTGATCCTGAGTCCCGGCCTCCAGATCGGCGCCCAGGCGGACGACTTGCAGCCTTCGGGCATCTTCACACGTCTGCTCGACCAGAGTGAAATCGAGCGGACCGGTGAAGGGGTCGCCGGGTCGATCCGCTATCCTGCACAGACGTTGGCCCCTGGCGAGACCGCCACAATCACCCTTTACTCCTATGTGGGCCCGAAGAATTACCGGGTTTTGAACAAGCTCCCGAATCACGAGGGCTTGATCATGCAGTTTGGTTTGTTCGGTTGGCTTTCCAAGCGACTGATCGACACGCTGACCTTCTTCCACAAGCTCACGCTGAGCTGGGGGCTGGCCATTGTCCTGCTGACGATCTTGGTGAAGGGCATCTTCTGGCCGTTCACGCACAAGGCGACTTTGTCGATGCGCCAGATGCAGGATCTTCAGCCGAAGATCAATGCCCTGAAGGAAAAGTACAAGACCGATCAGAAACGATTGCAGCAGGAGATCATGGCGCTCTATAAGGAAAAGGGCGTCAATCCTCTGGGCGGATGCCTCCCATATCTCTTTCAGCTACCGGTATTTTGGGCACTGTTCACTACCTTGCGCAGTGCGGTGGAGTTGCGTGGTGCCTCCTTCTTGTGGGTTCAGGACCTTTCGACTCCGGACACGGTAATGGTGATTCCGAAGCTCTTTTTGGGGAATGACCTTCCGATCAACCCCTTGGCGATTTTGATGGGCTTGACGATGTTCCTTCAACAGAAGTCCGCCCCGACCTCGCCGGGAATGGACCCCGCCCAGAGGCGGATGATGACCTATATGCCATTGGTCTTTTTCTTCATGTTCTACAGCTTTCCAGCCGGATTGACCCTTTACTGGACGGTCAATCAGGTCCTCACGATCGCGCAGCAGCTGTGGACACAGAAAAGGTCATCCGCTGCACCAGCAAAGGCATGAGGACTGCGGAACATGAGTTGGGTAAACAATATTAAATCCTTTTTTGGGCGAACGGATCCCTCGGATATGGACGAACATGAAGCAGCAGAAACCTACGGAAATCCCCCTGAGCCGAACGGCGAGGAGAGGGAAAGAAACGAAAACGATGATTCCGGTTTAAAGGTGCCGCCGCCCGCCAGTCGGCCTGCGCCGCGGAATCGGAGAGACCGGGGAAAATTGCCACACCACAGGATGATGGGTGCCGCTGCGACCGCTTCGGCGGAGGGGAGTTCAACCCCAGAACCCTCGTTGCAGCCGGTCCGGGAAGTGGAGCAACCCGTCGCCCGGGTTGAGGAAGCCTCCCCTGTTGCCTCGCGAGCCACTCGGCCGGAGGCGCCCGCGCCTCCCTCAAGGCCGAAACCCGCCTCGGAGTCAAGGGGCCGCGACCGACGAGATGAAGGTCGGGTACCGGATGATGAGCGTCGGGACCGGTCTCCCGCTCGGAGCCGGCAGGAGCAGGAGCCGCTCCGGTCGGAGGAGATCCAGAATGGAGTGGAGGTCGAAACGCTTGATCCGGCTGAGTTCGGCGGTCTCGATCCCGTGGATTCGATTGAGCGGATGATCGACGGGCTCGGGCTCGACGGCGAAATCGACGCCCTGATCCAGATCGAGGGTGGCTATCTCATTGCGCTCCACAGCGAAGACCCAGGTCGATTGATCGGTCGTCACGGTGCTGTCCTCAACGAGTTGCAGTTCCTGCTCAACAGGATGGTGCAAAAGGGTGCACGTGGTTCTGTTCCACGTTTGATCCTGGATGTGGACGGCTATCGCGATCGTCAGGAAGAACGGCTCGTGGAGATGGCATTGGATGCCGCCGCCCAGGTCCGGGAACGGGGCCGCCCCATCCGGCTTGAGCCGCTCAATGCGTACGAGCGTCGGATCGTGCACAATGCGCTGAAGTCCGATCCGGAGGTGGAGACCTACAGTCCGAGCATGCCCGATCCCGACGGACGCAAACAGATCACCATTCGCGTGGCGCGGTAATCGTTGCCGGACGGGCCGATGGACGCCCGCGCCGCGCATTGGATCAGGGTGCGGGTGGATTCAGACCGCAGCCGCAGATTGGGGGCATGGCCATGGATCATCTTCAGGTGGCGGCCGTATTGGAAGAGATCGCCACATTGTTGGAGTTGAAGGGTGAGAATCCGTTTAAGACGCGTGCATACCAGCAGGGTGCGCGTGTCATCGAAAAGCTGGGCGCCGATTTCCTGCGGATGGCCGAGGAGGGGCGACTGCGGGAGATCCCTGGGATCGGTGAGGCCCTGGCCAAGAAGTTGGACGAGCTTGTCACCACAGGACGGCTGGAGTTCCACCAACAATTGCGTGACGAGTTCCCCCCGGATCTACTCGCCCTTCTGAAAATTTCAGGGCTTGGACCCAAGCGATTGCGTGCGATACACACCGCTCTCGGTGTCTCGACTCTAGATGAATTGCGCCGCGCTTGTGAAGAGGACCGTGTCGCCGCGCTCCCCGGGATGGGCAACAAGAGCCAGGCGAAGATCCTGGAGGGGATCCAAAACCTGCAACGCTACAGTGAGCGGTTTTTGCTCTATGAGGCCCTGAGCGAGGCCGAGGAAATCAGGTCGGCATTGGAGGGGCATCCAGCAGTTCAGCGGATCTCCATCGCGGGCAGCCTGCGCAGGTGTAAGGAGACCGTGAAAGACTGCGATCTGGTTGTCGCGACCGAGCGTCCGGAGGAGGTCATGGCGGCGTTCGTCGGCCTGCCTCAGGTCGAATCCGTGATCGCCCATGGCACGACCAAATCGAGTGTGCGCCTTGAAAACGGACTCCAAATCGATCTCCGTTGTGTCGAACCGTTCCAATTCCCCTATGTCCTCCACCACTTCACCGGGAGCAAGGAGCACAACGTGGCGATGCGCCAACGTGCACTCAGGCTCGGACTGAAGATGAACGAGTACGGCCTCTTCCGCGTGGGGAAAGGGGAGGAGGAGGTCCTGATCGAATGTGCCGATGAGACCGAATTGTTCTCGGCGTTGGGGTTGGATTTCATACCGCCCGAGCTGCGTGAGGATCGTGGAGAAGTTACCGCGGCCGAGGAGCATCGCCTGCCGGCGTTGGTCGAGCCCGGTGATCTTCACGGTGCGTTTCATGTGCATACCGTCTGGAGTGACGGGGCCAACACTCTTGAAGAGATGGCGCTGGCCGCCCGTGATTTGGGATGGGACTATCTCGGGATCGCCGATCACAGCAAGAGTTCTTACTGGGCGAATGGTCTCTCAGAGGAGCGGCTTCGTCGCCAGATCGAGGAGATCCAAGGGCTCAACGAGCGATTGGCTCCCTTCCGGATCTTCACCGGCAGCGAGGTCGATATTCTGGCCGATGGTGTCCTCGACTATCCCGAGGATCTGCTGAAGGATCTGGATTATGTCGTGATTTCGGTCCACCAGCATTTTAGTATGCCTGAGAAGGAGATGACCGCGCGGATGGTGCGTGCCATGGAGCACCCGGCAGTGACCATGCTGGGGCATCTGACGGGGCGTCTTCTGCTGCAACGGGAGCCGTATGCCCTGGATATCGATGCGGTCTTGGATGCCGCCGCCAACCGGGGTGTCGCCATTGAGCTGAATGCCAACCCCTATCGGCTCGATATGGATTGGCGAGTATGGAATCGTGCTCGGGCGCTGGGGATTGGATGTGTGATCAATCCCGATGCACATTCGACGGCTCAGCTCGCCTTCACTCAATTCGGGGTGAAATTGGCGCGCAAGGGCTGGTTGCAGGCCGAGGATGTTTGGAACACACGCGGATTACGGGATGTTGAAAGGCTTTTGAGCAAGAGGAGAACATGGGCGTAACCAAGACTCGTTCAACACGGCGGAGCCGAAACCGGAACCGGAAATTTGTCCTGCTGATGATCGGTGTGGGCCTGCTGTTGTCCGCCCTGGTTTTCACTGCGATCGCCGCCGTGCAAAGGAACATGTGGGAGCCGACCCGCATCTCGCTCATGGTCCGCTGGGCGATCGGGTTTGCCTCAGCGGGTGCTCTGGCCCTGTTCGTGCGTCAGTTCATCGGTTTGGAGGAACGGTTTCGGCGGAATCGGCGCCGTAAGCGCTACGAATCTTATAAGGTTGCGCTCGATTCGGATCAGCGGTTTGAGATCCCGGAAGATTGGGAAGAGCAGGAATAGGCAGCGATGGATGCTAGTGCAGTTCAACGAATCGAGGCCCTGTTGGAGCAGATGATCCAGCAGCAGGAGGAGAAGCTCTTTCGTCTGGCGCATCGTTTTCGATCGACCGCTACGATCGACGATCTTCGGCAGCCGCACGACTGTCCGGAGCTGGACGAAAACCCGGTGTTCCAATTCGAGGATGGGCTGTTGGCAGGCTTGCGCAGTGCTTTGATCGCGGTGCGCGCCGAAGACCGCAAGGCCGCGGAATCCTGAAACGGTCGTTCGCCGATGAATCTCGCAATCCCGGCGGACGCCCCGGAATTTGCAGCCGTCCCGATCCAATGGGAATATGAAGCCGTCCACTTTTTTTTCAGGCGCGGGGTTGCGCCCTCGCCAAACCTCTGTCAACTTCAGGTTTACCTAATGACTACTGAATCGGTCGCATATGAATTTGCGGCCGGATGGATCTGTAACGTTACGGAAGAGATCAATCATGGGCGCCTTCGAAATGCATGGATTCGGGACCAAAGCACTACATGCCGGCCAACAGCCGGATCCCGCAACCGGGGCACGTGCGGTCCCGATCTACCAGACGACAAGCTACCAGTTCCGCGATTCCGAGCATGCCGCCAATCTTTTCGGGTTGAGCGAGCTCGGATGGATTTACACCCGGATTCAGAATCCCACCCAAGATGTCTTTGAGCAGCGTATTGCGGCGCTGGAGGGCGGGACCGGTGCCCTGGCGCACTCGAGCGGACAGGCCGCGATCACCAACGCCATCTTGAACCTCTGCGGTGCCGGTGATCATTTCGTGAGTGCATCCCAGCTTTATGGTGGGACCTACAACCTGTTCCATCACACCTTCGCCAAGCTCGGCATCGAGGTCACGTTTGTTGACGGAACCGATCCCGAGAACTTCGCCAAGGCCATCCGCCCCAACACGAAACTCCTCTGGGGCGAGACCATCGGCAATCCCCAACTCAACATCTTCCCGATCCAGGAGGTAGCCGAGATTGCGCATGCCCATGGGTTGCCGCTCCTTCTCGATCACACCTCGGCCACGCCCTATCTCTGCCGCCCGTTCGAGTGGGGTGCGGATGTTGTGGTGCATTCCTGCACCAAGTTCCTGGGTGGGCACGGGACCTCGATCGGGGGCGTGGTTGTCGACAGCGGTCGATTCGACTGGGGCTCCGGCAAGTTTCCCGGCTTCACCGAACCGGATCCGAGCTACCATGGGCTTGTCTATTGGGACGCTTTCAAGGCGTTCGAGCCTGCAGGCGGCGCGAATGTCGCCTATATCCTGAAAATGCGGCTGCAACTGATGCGCGATCTCGGTCAGGCCATCAGCCCGTTCAATGCCTTCATGCTGCTGCAAGGACTCGAAACACTGCACCTGCGGATGGCCCAACACGTCAAGAACGCGCAGGCGGTGGCCGAATACCTCGTCGCGCATCCCAAGGTTGCTTGGGTGAACTACCCCGGCCTGCCCAACCACCCCTCGCACCGGTTGGCAAAGAAGTATTTCCCGCGTGGTGCCAGTGCTCTACTCGGGTTCGGAATCAAGGGCGGAATGGAGGCCGGTCGTCGGTTCATCGACAACCTGAAGCTCTTCAGTCACGTCGCCAACATCGGCGATGCGAAGTCGCTTGCGATTCACCCCGCAAGCACCACGCACCAGCAGCTCTCTGAACAGGAGCAGCTCTCGAGCGGGGTCACCCCCGATTTCATTCGGCTCTCCATCGGCATTGAGGACTTCGAAGACATCCGGGCGGATCTCTCCCAGGCAATCGAGCAGGCGTGAATCGCTCGAGCCCGTCCGAAAAGGTCTCCGGGTCCGGATGGGGAGG